>JAQWRY010000088.1:300000-458547 GCA_029243485.1 Candidatus Binatia bacterium
GAGGAGCCATTCCTCGAGCGTCGCGAGGCCGACGTCGATCCGGCCGTAGAAGTAGTAGTCGCCGAGGAAGATCAGGTTCACGATGCACGCGACCACCGCCGTACGAACGATCGTGCCGGCGTTGTCCTTCTCGAAGGATCGTCCGATTTCCTCGAAAGCGAACACCGCCCCGGCGATCGGCGTGTTGAAGGCGGCAGCGATCCCCGCGGCGCCGCCGGCGAGGATGAGTCCGCGCTGGACGAGGTGATGCTGGAAGTTCGCGAAGCGCGTCGAGAGGTACATCAAGCACGCGGCGACGTGCACGGACGGGCCTTCGCGCCCGATCGTCGGACCGGCGAACAGCCCCATGACGAGGAGCAGCATCTTGCCGATCATGATCCGAACCGACAGGACCTTAGTGCGCTCCGGTCCGTCGGGGATCTTGAGCGCGGCGATGGTCTGCGGAATTCCGGTGCCGTCGGTCCCTGGGAAGACGCGGTCGCGCAGTGCGCAGATGATGACGAGCGAGATACTGACGACGCCTGCAGGGAGGAAGGGCGAGATGCCCGTCATCCACGCACGGCTCTCCTGGCTCAGTTGCTCGGTGTAGTTGAAGAGGTAGGCACCGAGCCCACTCGCCGCGGCCGCGGCCACCCACACCGCATGCCGTCGCATCGCGGCGACGGAAAATAGGTTCTGTCGCCAGCCTGCCCACCCCGGTTGCAGCCCGCGGGCTGCAACGGTGTCGTCCGTCCCCGTCTCCTCGTCTCCGGCCATGGCGCGTCTATCCGTCGCGGTACTTACGGAACAGGCGGATCAGCTCGTTGGTCGACCCGTCGTGGCCCAGTTCGGGATCGGCTTCCGACTGCAGCTCGGGAATGATGCGGTTGGCCAGGACCTTGCCGAGCTCGACGCCCCATTGGTCGAAAGAGTTGATGCGCCAGATCCAGCCCTGCGTGAAGATCTTGTGCTCGTAGAGCGCGATGATCTGTCCGAGGATGTGCGGGGTGAGCTCGTTCTTCACGAGGATCGTCGTCGTGGGGTGGTTTCCGCGGAAAGTGCGGTGCGGGACGGTGGCTTCGTCGACGCCTTCGCTCCGGACCTCTTCGGCGGTCTTGCCGAACGCGAGCGCTTCGGTCTGGGCCAGGCAGTTCGCCATCAGGAACTCGTGGTGCTCGCCCAGATCGTTCGACGGCTTCGCGAAGCCGATGAAGTCGCACGGTATGAGCTTCGTGCCCTGATGGATGAGCTGGTAGTAGGCGTGTTGGCCGTTCGTGCCGGGTTGCCCCCACACGATCGGGCCGGTCTGATAGTCGTCGATGGGGGCGCCGTCTCGATCCACCGACTTGCCGTTGCTCTCCATGTCGAGCTGCTGGAGGTACGACGTCAGGCGCCAGAGGTACTGGTTGTACGGCAGGATCGACTGGGTCTGGGCACCGAAGAAGTCGTTGTACCAAAGCCCGATGAGCGCGAGGGTCACCGGGAGGTTCTCTTCGAGCGGCGCGGTCCGGAAATGCTCGTCCATTGCGTGAAAGCCGTCGAGCATTTCGCGGAACCCACGCGGGCCGATCGCGATCATGAGCGAAAGGCCGATCGCGGAGTCGTACGAGTAGCGACCACCGACCCAGTCCCACATCTCGAACATGTTGGCCGTGTCGATGCCGAACTTAGAAACCTCCTCGGCGTTGGTCGACACCGCGACGAAGTGCTTTGCGACGGCGCTCTCGTCTCCGAGCGCGTCGAGTGCCCACTTCCGCGCGGTGTGCGCGTTGGCGAGGGTCTCGAGGGTCGTGAACGTCTTGGAGCAGATGATGAAGAGCGTCTCGGCGGGATCGAGCCCCTGGACGGCCTCGGCAAACGCCGTTGCGTCGACGTTCGAGACGTACTGAAACGTCATCGAGCGCTCGCTGAACTTCTTCAGGGCCTCGTAGGCCATCGCCGGACCGAGATCCGAGCCGCCGATCCCGACGTTGACGACGTTCTTGATGCGCTTGCCGGTGTGGCCCTTCCACGCGCCGCTCCGGACGCGATCTGAGAAGTCGGCCATCTTGTCGAGGACGGCGTGCACCGTCGGGACGACGTTTTCGCCGTCGACCTCGATCACGGCATCGCGCGGGGCCCGCAGGGCGACGTGCAGGACCGCCCGATCCTCGGTGATGTTGATCTTCTCGCCCGCGAACATCGCGGAGATCCCCGTGGAGAGCCCGGCCCGTTGGGCGAGGCCCCGCAGGAGTCCGAGCGTCTCGTCGGTCAACCGGTTCTTCGAGAAGTCGGTGTAAAGGTCGAGGACGTCGAGGGAGAGACGCTTGCCCCGGTCCGGATCCTCGGCAAACAGGTCGCGCAGATGGCGCCCCTCGATCTCGTTCTGATGTCTCTCCAGCGCCTTCCACTCATCCCAGCTGGTCGGCTTTCCGCCCATGTTACCCACTTAGAGCCCCCTATCCCTTTGCCCGATGGCACGGTGCCGTCTTGGGCGAGATGTTGCAACGGCCCCCGGTTTTCCTGTTGAACTCGGCCGCATGCGTGAGCGTGCGGCGCAGGCGGTCCTGCTGGCTCGCTCGTTCGAGGAGGCGGACCCAGAAGGGGTTCTCCTCTCGAGCGAGGATCGAGGGTCTGCGACCGAGGCGGGACGCGCCGCCGGCGGCACGCCGGATCTCCAGGCGGAGCGTCGAGCGGGTGCACTGCTCGTCGGTCTGAGCGAGCAGGTACGGGCGCTAGCCCGGGTGCGTTCGTGGACGCGGGTCTCTCTGGGCCTCGTCGCCCCGGTCGTCTTGGTCTCGTTCCTGGTGGGGCTCTCGACCAACGCCCTGGGGCCCACGCGACACATCAACCTGCTAGCATTTCCGCTTCTCGCGCTCGTGGTCTGGAACGTCTCGGTCTACGGCTTCGTGCTCGTCTCGGGTCTCGTGACTGTTTTGCGTCGCCCGGCGCGACGGGCGGACGGGCCGACCGCCGACGGCGCCGCCGCGGCTGACCGCGGGACCGGGTTCCTCGCGTCTGTCGCCTGGTGGGTCGGGGAGTGGACCCTCGAGAGAGTGCGCACTCCGGATCCGCGCGAGGCTGATGTCGTCTCGCGGGCGCTCGCCGCCTATTGGTCGGAGTGGGCGCACGCGAGTTTGCTCCTGGGTTTCGCTCGGCTGCGCGCGTTCCTTCATCTCGGTGCGGCCGCGCTCGCGGTCGGGGTCGTTGCGGGGATGTACATCCGTGGGCTCGGGCTCGAGTACCGCGCCACCTGGGAGAGCACGTTCCTTTCCTCGGACGCCGTCGCCGCGATCCTCCACCTCGTCCTCGGACCCGCGGCGGTCCTTCTCGGAGAGACGTTGCCCGATGCGGCCGGTCTCGCGTCGATGGTCGCCCCGGAAGGTTCGACGCCCGCAGCTCCGTGGATTCACATGTGGGGGCTCACGACAGCCGGCGTGGTCGTCGGCCCCCGTCTCCTGCTAGCGGCGACACAACTCGTGCGTTCGGCGTCTCTGGCACGTTCCGTTTCGGTCGATCCGCTCGCCGGCTCCTTTCGGGCGCTCCTGGTTTCCGAGCGTGGTGCGGACGTACGGATCGACGTACTGCCTTACAGCTACAACCCCGGTACCCGACAACTCGAAACGCTCCGCGAGCTGCTCCACGATCTCTTCGGCCTGGAGGCGCGCATCGACGTTCTCCCTCAGGTGGCCTACGGAACCGAACTCGACGCAGAGACGTTCGAGCCGCCGCCCACCTGTGTGGTCGTCGTTTACGGCCTCGTGCAGTCGCCCGAGCGAGAAGTGCACGCCCGCTATCTCGAGCAATGGATGGAGAAGGGCGGAGAGCCGCAGGTCCTGGCGTTGCTCGACGGCTCGAGTTGGCGAGAACGCTTCGGCGAGGGTTCCGGCCAACGAGAGGCCGAGAGACTGCGCGCCTGGGGCCGCGTTATGCGTGAGATCGGGGTGACGGCTCTTCGGGTCGACCTCGGAAAACCACTCGCACAAGGCACGGTCGAACGTGCCGAAAGCAGCCTATGGCCCGACGCTAGCACCGCCCGCACAACCGGAGGCCGTTGACCGATGAATCTCGTCACCTTGAGCCTGATTTCTCACACCAACGTCGGCAAGACGACACTCGCGCGTACGCTCTTGCGCACCGATGTCGGGGAGGTTCTCGACCAGGCGCACGTGACCGAGGTGAGCGAGGCTTACGATCTCGTGAAGACCAAGGAAGCCTGCCTGCGCCTCTGGGATACGCCGGGCCTGGGCGATTCTGCGCGATTGGTCGGTCGACTCCAGAAGGAGGGGAACCCGCTCGGCTGGTTCCTCCATCAAGTCTGGGATCGGTATCGGGACCGCTCTCTGTTCTGCAGTCAGCAAGCCGTCCGCAACATCCAACGCGAGGCCGACGTCGTCCTCTACCTCGTGAACACTTCGGAGGAGCCGGAGGAGGCCGGCTACGTGCCGCACGAGATGGAGCTCCTCGGTTGGATCGGGAAGCCGGTGCTCGTACTGCTGAACCAGACGGGCATCGCAGGGTCCGAGCGCGATGAGGCGGCCTTCCAGCAGTGGACGGCCGCGGTGAAGCCCTGGCCGATCGTGCGCGACGTACTTCCGCTCGACGCGTTCACGCGCTGTTGGGTGCAGGAGGGCGTGTTGCTCGAGCGCGTTGCGGGGATCATCGACGGAGAGCCGCACGAGACCATGCAGGACCTCGCCAGCGCATGGGAGCGCGGGAACCTCTCCATCTTCGAGCGCGCATGCAGTCAGGTAGGACGGTACGTGCTGACGGCTGCGCTCGACCGCGAGACGCTCACGGGGCAGGGCCTGGGGCAAACGGAGAAGCGACGCGCGATGCGCGTCCTCGCGCAGCGGTTGGACGACACGACCCGCAGGTTGATGGACAGTCTCATCGCCGACCACGGTCTGGTCGGTCGCTATCAAACGGACGCGCGCGAGCGCCTCGAACAAGACTTCGATTCGCCGGGCGAGAAGGCGTGGACGTCCGGGCGCGCCGGCGTTCTCGGCGCCGCGATGGGCGGTGCCGCGGGCGGTCTGGTTGCCGACGTCGCCGTGGCCGGATTGTCGTTTGGCGGCGGTGCGGTTGCCGGCGCCTTGCTCGGTGCCGCCGGTGCTATGGGGCTCCGCAGGGGGTTTCAGTTCGTAAGAGCCGAGCAGACGCCTGAGGTTCGGTGGGCGGCGGAGTTCCTCGACCAACTCCTGCGGCAGTCGCTTCTGCGGTATCTGGCGGTGGCCCATTTCGGTCGCGGCCGCGGGGAATGGCGCGAAACGGGCAATCCCGAGCGGTGGAACGCCCTTGTGGAAGCTGCGATTTCCGGCGCGGGCGATCAGTTCTCGGAGCTGACCACCCGGCTGCGGGGCGCCGGCGAGGAGCCCCCCGGTATGGAGGACCAGTTCTCCACTTACGTCCGGCATGTGCTCACAGAAGTGCTTTCCACAGCCTATCCGCAGGCTGCGCACATCCTGCGGACAACCCAATCCGCAGCGAATTCTGGGGAGAATTCCTGATCGGCACTTTCGGAGCGGCCTCCCGAATGGCAAAAATGCCTTTGTGAAGACGATTCTCAGTCAGTTCTGTGAGGACTTCGATGGTCGGGTCCGTCCCCTCCTCGAGCCGCTCGATGGATTCGCCGCCCAAATCGGTCGCCTGCCCGCCGATTCGCCCCTGAAGCAGCTCCTCCCCGAAGTCATCGATGTCCGCCACCAGCTGCGGACCCTGGTCGAGAAAGTCGCCGAGCAGCAGGCCTACGTCATCATCTTCGGACCCCTGAAGAGCGGGAAGTCGACCCTCATGAACGCGCTCGCCGCGGCCTACGTGAGTGAGGTGACGACTCTCCCGGCGTATCCCTGCATGGTCTACGTCGCGAACGGGGATGACGAGCAGTTCACGGTCACGCGCTACGACGGGAGCGTCGACAAGTTCGGCGACCTCGCGTCGATGCGCTCCCTCATGGAAACCGCGCACGGCGAACTCGCCGGCTCGATCCGCGAGGTTGAAGGGCACGGCGAGGATTTCGATCCCGCGAGCCACATGCCGCAGGCGCTTCGCCGAGTCGACGTGCGGATGCCGACCGAGCCGCTGGCCGAATCCGGCGCGGTTCTGGTCGACACGCCCGGGCTCTATAGCCGCATGAAGTTCGGTTACGACCTCATGACCCGCGAGTTTCGGGACTCGGCGGCGAGTGCGATCTTCGTCGTGAAGACGGACAGCCTGTTCCTGGAGCAGGTATTCGATGAGTTCTCGGATCTCCTCCGCCTCTTCAGCCGGATCTTCCTGATCGTGAACCTCGACGGCACAAAGCAGGATCTGCAGCCCGATGGCGAGCTCGGCCCGAGTCTCGAGCGGCGTGACCCGCAGCGCATCATCGACGCGTTCGAGAGCCTCTCGATGAATGTGGAGCTGAAGTCGGCGTGGGAAGAGGGCCGTCTGCGCATCTATCCGATCGATCTCCTGCAGGCCGCGAGTAGGCGTCTGCGTGGCGACGAACCTGATGAGGCGACGGAGGAGTCCGCTGCGGAAGAGCAGGCCGGGAATACGCTGGCCTCGTTCGGTGGCTTCACGGACGACCTCACGCACTATCTGAACAGCACTGAGTACATGACTGCGTTCCTCGGAGACAGTCTTCGCCAGGCGGAGTACCTCGTGCATGGGCTCGAGTCCGTGTGCGCCTCGGAACCGGTGCACGAGCTGTCTGAGGGGCTGGAAAAGTGGGACGCCGAACGCGATTGCGCACAGACGCTTCTCGCAGCGGTCCGCCGGTTGCAGGCGTTCCCGTGGGACGAGACATTGGCCCGCATGCGCGAGGACGTCGTTCGGATCACTCGCGAGCGGATTGGCGACTTGCGCCGCGATACGGCCGAGGCGGCGGAAGGCGCTCTCGCACGTTGGTACGATGGTGACGCGAGCTACGCGAGCTTGATTCGCGAGGATCTCGAAGGTGTTCTGGCGACCTGCCGCGACGCGATGGTGGAGACGGCAAGCGACGTCTCGGCGACCGTGCTCTCGAGCGACGTCGCCGGTGCGATGGTACGGAGCGAAACTAGTGACGACCTGAATCTGGTCGGCCTCTCGGTGGCTGGAATCGCACGGGAGCTCGAAGGAACGGTGCGGTCCGCCGCCGAGGATCGTCAGGTGACGCCCGAGATCCCGACGCGCGCGATTCCCGTCCGTCGGCGTCTGGTCGATTGGTTGTTGCTGCGCAGTCAGGCTTCGGTACGCCGTAGTGTGTTCGGCCCCGACGATGCGCCGTCCCGCCCGATTCCGCGAATCGTGAAGCAGCGGCGTCTCGGTGCCGGCCGCGTGGCACTTGGTGAGGCGATCCGTAGCCGAATCGATCGCCTCTTCGCCGAGACGTTGCACCGCGTGGGCTCCGAGGTATACGGCGCGCATGTTGCCGCCGTTTGCCGCCAGGTCGAAGAGCGTCTCCAGACGCTCGAAAAGGAGAACGTGGCCCGGCTGGCGACGGCCGAGCAGCATCGCCAGGTGCTCGCTGCGTTGCGCTCGGACGTGGACGCCCTTGCGGGTACTCTGGGTGAAGCGAGTCAGGCGATTGCGAGTCTCGCGGCCGCGTACGGTGAGCCCATTCCCGAGCGTGAAGCCGATCCGCTGGAGTTGGTGGAAGAGGTCGGCGTGCCCGAAGAGGCCACGCCGGATCTCCGGGCCGCGGCCGCGGCGGCTGGCGCCGGGCCCTCCGGCGATTCGAACGACAGCTGAGCACGCGCGTTCGCGGCGTGGGGCCTCCGGGCCCCGCGGGCGGAGGGAGCATCCAGCGCGGCGGCGTCCGCGTCCCGGTACGCCGCCGAGGCACCGAACAACTTCCAGTGAAAGGATCTCGTGGCGGCCTTCCTGACAGGGATTCCCGGCGTGAACGAGGACGTCGACACCTCGCTTCGCGCGATGATGGGCGCGGTCTGCCACACGGGGCTCGGGATCTGCGAAGCCGGCGACGCCCCATCGGGGGACGAGGAGTTCACGGATGGGGCGTTCATCGAGGCCGGGATGTTCCCCGACGTGTTTCCCTATCTGAACACGCCGCCTCCCGGCCCCCCGAACGGCGAAGGCCAGACCTGAGTCGTGGGATCAACCGATGTCGATTCCGCGCGGAGGATTCCTTTGACTCATTCCGTCTCGATCCGCGCTACTGGCGCGGATATGACGACGCCTACGCCGAGGTCGCCGCCGTCTCCGGTGCCCGCCGCGACCGCCGACGGCAGCGCCGGTGTTCCCGCGATGCCCGCGGGCTCTTCACCTACCTGCAGTCGCGCGCCTACCAGAGCTTTGCCGCCGAGTCGGGCGTACACCCCACGAACGCACCGCACATGACGTCGGTGCGGACGTTCCTGAATCCGTCGCTCGAGGCGTCGCTCGCAAGTGACGCCTCGTCCCATCCCGTCGCAGCGGCGGCGGTAAAGGAACTCTACGGCGCGGATGGAATGCTCTGGGGAGTGTCGGTATGGTGTGGCGCGTATGCGATTCTGAGAACTGCGACTTCTTCCCTCTTTCGGACTGCGGCTGGAAGGCCCTGGGCAATCCCCCCGGCAGCAGGGGCCACAAGTGCCGTGGGAGCCACGAAGGCTACGAAAGTTGTAAAGTGCTTCTCAAGGAGAACGTCATCAAGGCCACATGCAAGGACTCGACCGTGCTCAATTTTGGGTCTCCAGCGTCTACGTACGGCGCTGCGTGGGCGATTGTTTGGGTTGGTCAGTCTTACTGCGCTCGGGTGAACGCAGCGACGAACCCCATCCGCGTGAAAGACGAGCCGGGCTATTGGAAGGCGGTCCATGCCGAAGTCACGGAGGCTTGTCCGCCGATGAATCCGAACTAGGGAGGGGAAAGTTCTAGGTTGTGATCCATGGTAGGAAGCAAGCCATGAGCAATCCGGTAGACGCGCTGGTTCTCGACTTGCTCGAGTGGATCGACCCGGAGTCTCGCCCGTACTCGGAAGTCATCGATGCGTGGCGGACCTCCTGCCCGCGACTGCCCGTCTGGGAGGAAGCCAACGGCCGCGGATTTCTCGAACGGCGCCACGAGTCCGGGGGCAGGACGTCCGTAGGCGTGTCGGCTCTCGGTCGGCGGCACCTCAGAACCGCGAGAACACCCCTCCGTGCCGAGTGACGCCGGCCGCGTTGTCGGCAAGGTCGCGCTCATTACGGGCGCCGCATCGGGACTCGGCGAGGCCGATGCGCATAGACTCGCCGAAGAGGGCGCTCGAGTCGTGCTAACCGACATCAATGTTGCAGCCGGGGAGGCGGTGGCGCAGGCGTGCGGCGGCGTGTTCCTCGCCCAGGACGTGGGTGACGAGGCGACCTGGCCCAAGGTGATCGAGCAGACCCTTGCCGCGCATGGTCGGCTCGATGTTCTGGTGAACAACGCTGGGATCGCGCCGATCGGCGACATCGAAACGACGACGGTGGAGGTGTGGCGGAAGACTCTCCGCGTTCATCTCGACGGGACCTTCTTCGGATGCCACTACGCGATGCCGGCCCTCATCGAGTCGGGCGGTGGTTCGATCATCAACATGTCGTCGATCACCGCGCTGATTGGGCACGCTCCGTATCTTGCGTACTCCGCGGCAAAAGGCGGGATTCGCAGCATGACGAAATCGATCGCGGCGTACGGCAAGGCGAAGAACCGTCGCGTGCGCTGCAACTCGATTCATCCGGGGAGTATCTCGACGCCCATGGTGCACCAGGCCATGGAGTCACTGATGGGGGTCAAGTTGACGGAGGCGGAAGATCCTGAAGCCTTGCGCACCAAGCTCGGGATCGGTGAACCCAACGACGTCGCCAACATGGTTCTGTTCCTGGCGTCCGACGAATCCAAGCATATGAGCGGGGCTGAGCTGGTGATCGACAATGGCTCCGCCATCACACAGGGGGGGCGATGAACATCTCGGGACTGACCCACGTGAACGTCAACTGCAGCGACTTCGATCGTTCGCTCGCCTTCTACGAGCGCCTCGGATTTGAGGTCCTGGTGAACGTGCCGCCGACTAACACGCCAGAGGTCGCGGCGGCCGTCGGTATGCCGCCGTACCGAGTGAAGGGTGCGCTGCTCATCCTAAGTGGTGCCGCGACCCCGTTTGTCATCGATCTACTCGAGTGGCAGGAGCCGAACGATCCGGCGGCGCCGTATGCGCACCTCTACCACCTCGGCATCGGACGAATCGCGCTCGCAACGCAGGACCTCGACGCCGACGTGGCGGAGCTGAAGGCCCACGGCGTGGAATTCCTTTCCGAGCCGGTATCGGTGGAACTCGATGGCCGTCCCGCCGCCACGCGGTTCGTGTGCTTCAAGGATCCCGACGGGACGATTTTGGAGCTCGTGCAGTAGCGCGCCGCGGCGGATTACTCAGGTCCGATCGAGCCCGAGCATCTTGATCGCGTTGCCGCGCACCACCTTGTAGGCGATGTCGTCGGGAACACCCTGCAGCATCTCCTTCACGGCGGCGACGGTATGGGGCCAAGACGTATCGGTGTGGGGGTAGTCGGTCTCGAAGCAGATCTGGTCGACGCCGAGCGCGTCGAGGTTCTTCATGCCGTGGTAATCCGACGTGAAGCAGCCGTACACGCGCCCGTAGTAGAAGGAGGACGGCTTGTCGGCGAGGAGGTTCTTGTTGCCCATCCATCCGTCGTGGTGTTCCCACACGTAGTCGGCGCGCTCGAGCGCGTAGGGGATCCAGCCGACTTGTCCCTCGGAGTAGGCGATCTTCAGCTTTGGGAAACGCGGCATGATGCTGAACAGGTATTCCGCGAGCGACGTCATCGAGTTGTTGAAAGAGATCGTCGCCTTCGCAGCGCCGGGAGCGTCCGGCGAACCCGACGGGTCGGTCGACGACGAGCCGACGTGCATGCACACGACGGTGGCCGTCTCCTCGCAGATGCGGAACATCGGATCCCAGTATCCGCTGTGGATGCTCGGAAGGCCGAGATGGCTCGGGATCTCGCTGAAGCAAACGGCGCGCACGCCCCGCTTGGCGTTGCGCTCGATCTCTTCGACCGCGAGATCGACGTCCCACAGCGGCATGATGGCAAGGGGGATGTTCATCCCGCCCGACGGCTCGCACCACTCCTCGACCATCCAGTCGTTGTAGGCGCGGACGCAGGCGAGACCGAGCTCTTTGTCGTCACCTTCTTTGAACGTCTGTCCGCAGAAGCGCGGGAAGGTGGGGAAGGGGAGCGACCCGTCGACCCAGTTCTGCTTGAACTCCTCGATGCGCGCGTCGCGGTCGTAACAGCCGGGGCGCATGTCGTCGTAGGTCATCGCGGTCATCGTCATCTTCGACCGGTCGAACTTGGACTTGTCGCCGCCCGGCGTCGCCTCGAGGGGGATCGCGACGTGACGCTTGTGCACGTAGATCAGCTTGTCCTCGTAGAGCCATGCGTCGCCCCATTCTCCCTCGGGGTCGAGAGGATTCTTGTACTTCGCGCCCTTCTCGAGGGTGAACTTCCCGAAGCGCTCGCGCGTGATCCGCGGCCCTTTTTCCCGGTACTTCTTGGGCAGCCACGCCTGCCACACGTGGGCTGGCTCGACCACGTGATCGTCTACGCTGATGATCTTCGGGAGCTGTTCCATGAGGTAGACGATACACGACAGGGTCGGATTTCAACATGCATCCAATGGGAGCTGTGGCGCTCGGCCCGGCTGATGCTCATGGGCGAGTTCGGATCATGCCCCAAGAGGCAGCGTCTACCATGGTTCGAACTCCCGAGGGGAGAGCGCTGGGGCCTCGTCGAGCAGGGCTGGCGCCGCGGCTCTCGATATGGGGTTTTCCTTGCCCGGAGCTCGACAGCCGATTCCTCGGCGTTGGGTGCTGGTTAACGGTCGGCCCCGCGTTGAGGGATCGTCGCAGCGGCCATCGCTAGCCAGGACATTGCCGACGGCAAGGGGTCAGCCCTCCGGGGCCCAGTCCGGCGAGACGCGGTACGCCCGGTACACGTTCACAGAGAGTGTACCGGTCGGCAATTGCAGGGTGATCAGCGGTTCGAACGGAGATACGAACTCCCAAACGATCTCTCCGTCGCGCGTGACCTCGAACATGCGTCCGGAGTTGCCCTCATCGATGAACGTGTTGCCGCCCGGCAGCCGCTGCGAGCTGCTCAGGTTGAACGCATAGAAGCGCGGCGTGCCGTCCGCTCCTGCGGTCGGCTGCTCGTACGACCACACGGCCTCCCGGGTTGCGGGGTCGACTTCTAGAATGCGGGAGTAGCCGCGGTCGTACAAATTGCTGGTGAGCGCGCCGCTCGCGTCCCGACCGAAGCCGGCCGCACTGCCGTTGTCGAAGACCAGGATGTTCCCTTCGCCGGGCAAGCCAAAGGGGATCATGTGCGGGTGGTGCTGGCCGCTGATCGGCCCGAAGGTGACGTCGTCGAAGTACGGACCAAGTCGCCAGACCACGTTCCCCGCCGACCAGTCGCCGTCCGGGTGGTCGTGCCGCGCGACGATGAACAGGAGGGCCCCTTGCCGAGAGCCCACCAGCACGTTGTCGGGATGAAATCGCTCGTCGCACTCGCTCGAGCCGGGCTCGCGGCAATGACGGTTCGGGCCGAGGTACGAGACCGCGTTCAAGAGGAGCCAGCCCTGGCCAGGAGGAGCGGGGACGTCCGGAGGGGCGAGGCCGCCAGCGAACAACGTGATAGCCGCGCGCGCGTCGGCATCGAAGCCCAGCTCGTCGATGTGGTCTGCGCCGAGCCACTCCCACAAGAGCGTTTTTCCGTCCGCCGCCATCTCGACGATCGACTCTTCGCCGACGTCCATGCCGCCGACTGCCGCCGATTGCTCCGGTGTCAGGTCGGCGTGGGCGAGGAACAGAACGCGACCGTCGCCGCGGCTCTCCGTGATCTCGGGAGTCCAATAGACAGGGGTGTTCCACACCTGAAGGTCGTGGTGGGCGAGGGCCGACGGCCGCCCTTCATCGGTCGTTCCGTATTGCAGAGGGTTCAGCTCGCCACCGCACTCCGCTCCGGGGGGCGCTTCGTTGGGCCATACGGCGCCACCGTCCCAATCAAGGATGGCGACGCAAGGGGAGCGGAAGTCGACGAGGCTAGGGAGTGTCGTCGGGCCGGGGTGCTCGATCGTTCCGAGTACGTGGCCAGGCTCGGGCATGGGCTCGCCATCGGCTCCGCTCGTCGACCAGGAGTTGAGAAACCGCCCGAGTCCATCGACGAGATACAAGCCCGAGTCCTCGGCGGAGAGGACGTTGAAGAGCGTGTATCGCGTCTCCGCCGGCGCGCCGTCACTGAGTGTCACGCACGCGGTCGACGTCTCCGGGGAGCAT
Organism: Candidatus Binatia bacterium; assembly: GCA_029243485.1. NCBI lineage: Bacteria > Candidatus Binatota > Binatia (SeqCode) > Binatia bacterium. The sequence continues at coordinate 313,238 of JAQWRY010000088.1, forward strand.
CCGGAGAGGTCGCGACGTGCGATCGGCTCTGTCGGCTCGAGCGGCTGCTCGTCCGTTGCGATCGTCGTGTCGGAACAGCCGGTTGCGAGAAGAGACGCTGCGACGCAGAGGAGAAGGCTCGATTGGAGGGGCGTCACAGGTCATACGTACCACAGGGTCTGTCGAGTGCCGTAGCGGTGCGGACCCCGCGACACCTTGGCGCCACCGAACCGAGCGCGCTCACTTCGGGGGGAGGCTGCGCCCTCCGGGCGGCTTCGTCATGAGACGGCCTCTCGAGAGCCGCCGCGCAGCACCCAGACGAGCAGCCGCGCGACGCTCTCTCGAGCGCCGCGCGGCCTTCGCGGAGGCCCAGTGCCTCCAAGCTCGGAGGACACCGTCCCCGGTGAGCATCGCTTTGAATCCGGCCGCGTCCTTCTGCGGATACCCTGAACCACCGTAGCCGGCCCGCCGGTCACCTCGTTCACGCAATGGACGTCGATCCCGGTGCGCGTGTTGTGGTTGGTTTTGAAGCCGCTCGCCACCCGACTCAATTCGGCGAATCCTCCCCGTCCGCGGGTTCGTCGGACTCGCTCGCGTCCTCGGGCGGCGCCGCGTCTTCCGCGTGCGACGCGGCGGGTGGCGCGGGCTCCTCTCGTGCTTCCCGGAGACGCACGTCCTGGCAGGCGGCCACGAGGGCGACGATCGGCAGGCGGGCGAGCGTCGAAGGCAAGTCCCGGCCGAACGGATCCTCGAGATGCATTCCCGCAATCCGTAGCGGGAAATAGACGAGCGCGGCATCCCAAGAGAGACGGATGACCTCGTCGAGGTCCGGCTCCTGCGCGACCTCGACCGCCGCATCAATCCGGAAGTCGTCGCTCAGGCGGCGCTCGAGTCGCGAACGAAGGCGCTCCGCGTCGGGCTCGCTCGACGGCGCGATGACCCGCAGAGAGGCGTCTTCCCAATCCGCGGTTCGCGTCATGAGGTGGGCGAGAAGCAGGCAGAGGCGTGAAGACTCATCGTCGAACCACCAGATATCGATTCGACGCTGGTCGGGCGCGAGTTCGCCGAGGCGGAGCCAGGCCGTCTCGCCCGTATCGAGAACGACAACATGTTGGCCGAGCTTTACGGCACCCGCAAGCATGCGGCCGTACCAGAGCTGCGCGCTGGAGCCTGCCTCGGAGATCGCTTCGAGCCAGTTGACCAAGACGGTGTTCGACCGGAGCGGCCCCACGCCCCACGCTTGAACGAGCGTCGACATGCCAGTGCGGACGTCGGGGGCCGCGACGGCTAGCGGGTAGACGTCGTGCTCGTGCTCTTCGATCTCCGCTCGGAGTTCCGCCTCCGCCTCGGCACAACGCCGTTGCGATTCCTCAGAGAGCCCCTCGCCCTCGATGAGAACGGCCGCCGTGACGATTCCCGAGTTGCCTGCGATCCACGAGCCGAACTGCAATACGCGCTCGCGGCGCTCGAGGCCATGTGTGAACGCCAGGATTTGAGGCTGCCAATCGGTAGGTCCCTCGGGCTCTGCTGCGATCTCGCGCAGCCCCTCTCGGACGCGCCGGAATTGGTACGCACGGCGGCTGTCGCGCCAGCGCGCGGGGACCGCGGTGCGACGGACATACTGGTAGATGGCGGCAATCACGGTGGTGGCGATCACGCCGGAGACCGGGTCGATTGCGAGCATGACGATCCCGCAGAGCGCCGTTCCGGCGAGGCTGGCGTGCGCGTGGAAGAATCCGAAGCGCGGGCGGAACGAGGGGCTCGCCGCGGTGGCCTCGACGTACGTAGCGTAGTTCAGCAGCCCGTAGGAGATGAGGAAGAACATCGATACGAGGCCGGCGATCAGGTTGAGGTTGCCGGCCGCGATCGTGACCCCGGCGATGACTGCGGTGAGGAGGATCGCCCTGCGCGGGTTCCCCGAGGGGCCGTGTCCGACGGCGAACGGGGTGAGGCGCAAGAAGATTTGGTCGGCCGCGAGCGCCTGAAGAATTCGGGGCGCACCGAGGAACGAAGCGAGTGCGGACGACAGCGTTGCGGCGAGAACGCCCGCGGCGATCAGCCAGGGTACGAGCGCGATGTGCTTTAGCGCGGCGGACTCGTTCGCCAGAGTCGTCAACGGGGATGTCGACCCAAGGAGTAGGATCGTCGCGGCGTAGACGACGGTCGAAAGCCCGACCGCGGCGAACGTCCCCGTGGGGAGGCTGCGCGCGGGGTCTTTCAAATCCCCGGACATGCTCACCCCTTGGGTGAACCCCGTCACCGCGGGGAAGAAGATTGCGAACAGCACCCAGAACCCCGGGCCTCCGTCGGCCGCGGTCCAGTTTGCCCGAAGCATCTCACCGCTCACGGCGGGCACGCCGCCCGCGAAGAGGGAGATCATGGCCCCGACGAGGAGGACCATGATCACGTACTGAAAGCGCGTCGCGAGATCGGCGCCGAGATAGGCGAGCATCAGAAGGAGCGCCGCCGCTCCGCCGGCGACCGCCTTCTCCGGCAGAGCGGCGGCTTCCGGCGAAAGACCGGAGACGCCCTCCGCGAAACCGACGCAGTAAAACCCGACCGAGACCGCTTGTGCGACGAATAGTACGAGCCCGAGTGCGCCGCCGAACGACACACCGAGGCTGCGTGAGATCAGATAGTAGTCGCCGCCGCCGCGCACCCGGCGGTTGGTCGCAATCGCAGACAGAGAGAGGCTCGTCAGCGTGGATATCGTGGTTGCCAAGGCCAGGATGAGCAGCGCCTGGGCCACGCCGCCGCTCCCGACGACGAACCCGACCCGCAGGAAAAGGATCAGTCCGAGAATGGTGAGAATGCTCGGCGTGAAGACTCCGCCGAACGTCCCGAGTGTGCCGCGCGACGCTGCCATCGAAGGTGTCATATCAGTGGGGCCGGAAAGCCCAATGACCGCGAGCCGTTTTCCCGATTCTTCTTTTCCCGACCAGCCCGATCGGCCGGTCGGTTCGGCCGGTTCGGCCGGGGGGGGGGTGAGGGGCGTGATTGACCGGCGTCGCGGTTCCGGGCTACCCAACGTAGACGGCGAATGTTCCCTGGACAGACGAGGCAAACAACTCATGAAGATCGAAGCTCTGAAGCGCAGCGGGCTTGCCCTGCTTCTCCTCCTCCTCGTCTCCGGCTTCACCGCTGGTTGCGGCTCGGATTCCACATCGGGAACGACGACGTCCGGACCGCCGGTGGAAGTGCCGCCCGATCCCGATCCCGATCCCGATCCCGATCCAGAGCCGAAACCAGAACCGGATCCGAACGGGTGCGACGAGTCGTTCGACGGCGCCTACGACGCGATCCAGAACGTCATCTTCGAACGACATGGCTGCACGGCACAGGCGTGTCACGGCAGCAGCGCTGCCGGTGGCCTCGAACTCACTGCGGACGTTTCCTACGACAACCTCGTCCGAGCCGACTCGGTTGGGAGCAGCCTACGTCGCGTCGAGCCGACGAGGGTGAAGGATAGCTACCTCTTTCATAAGCTGGCTTCTGCGACCGACCCGTCGCTCGTGACGATCGACATCGCCGGGAGCCCGATGCCGCTGTCCGGTGGGGCGCTGTCGCCAGAGGAGCTCGACGCCGTGCGATTGTGGATCGAGGGCGCGGCCCCGCGCGAAGGCTCGATCGGTGACGAGTTCGGTGGCAACCGCGTCGCCGAGCTGCTCGACACTTGCCTGCCGGATCCCGACCCCGTCGTGATCGAACCCCTCGAGCCGCCCGCTGCAGGGACCGGTGTCCAGATGGCGATGCCCCCGCATCAGATCCCGGGCGGAGCCGAGTTCGAAGTCTGCTTTGCTGAGTACATCGATTTCCGGGAACAGATTCCGGAGGAGTTCCGCACCGCCGACGGCAACTTCTTCTTTGCGAACGGCAGCTTGAATCTGGCCGACCCGAACACGCATCACATGACGATCAGCTACTCCGGCTTCGGCGCCGAAATGGTCGACGCGCCCGAGTTCGGGCGTTGGGAATGCGCGGCAGGCCCGCTCGAGGGCGAGTCGTGTGATCCCCTCGATCCCAGCCACTGCGGCGGTGGGCAATGTCGATCCGAGCTTCAGAACAGCGTGGCCTGCCTGGGCTTCGGGCCGCCGGGGGGCGGGAGCGGCGTCACCCCCGGAAGCCGGATCAGGACCGGGAACGGGCGCCCCGGCTTCTTCGCCAAGTTGCAGTCGCACGGGATCTTCTACTGGAACTCCCACGCCTTCAATCTGACGCCGAAGGACCTGACGCATCACAACTACACCAACATCTACTTCACTGACGATCTCCGCTTCCAGGACGTTGGCTTCCAGGACACCTCGAACATCGGCATCGCCGCCGGCACGCCGCCCTTCGCGAAGGTGGAGTACTGCGCTGAGCATGTGCTCGCACGCGGCACGGAGCTGTTGAGCCTCGTCTCGCATACGCACAAGCGAGGCGAGCGGTTCACTATGACTCTCAAGAGCACCGGAGAACTCTTGTACGACAACCCGTTCTGGGACGATCCGGTCTTCGTCAACTACGACCCGGCGCGGGTGTTCGATTCCGAGGACCCCGACGACCGCACGATCATCTACTGCGCGGTCTACAACAATGGTGTCGCGCCGGACGGTTCGCCCGACGTGGGCAGCGTCACGCGTCTTTCGCGCAAGCCGGCCCGTTCGAGTTGTCGCCCCGTGGCCTGTGCCGAGGGGTTGGTCGGCGAGCCCTGCGCCGGCGTGAACGACGACGCAGCATGCGACACGTCACCCGGCGCGGGCGACGGCATGTGTGACGCGTGCTCGATCTCGGGAGGTCTGACCAGTGACGACGAGATGTTCATCCTGTTGGGATCGACGCTCGAGGTCGTAGGGTAGCCCAAGGTTAATTCGCAATCGTTTTGGGCCGGTCACCCGCCGGGTGGTGGTCGCCGACATCCGGATGATCGAGCAAGAAGCCGGGTGCTCGGGGCACATCGGGAGTGTGCGCGTATCGACAAAAAAGGGGCGTGGCCACCCGGCCACGCCCCTTTTTTCGTCCGAATCGGAATCTAGAAGATCGCGTGTCGCTACAGGAATGCGCCGCTCGAGGAAGCGCAACGGATGACGCCGACCTTGCTCTTGGGCAGGGCCGCGCCTTTGATCTTCGGAACGAAGGCCATGCTTAGGCCGTCATGCGAGACGGCGAGGAGCTTGCCGTAGAAGGCGCCGACCGCGTAGGGCGGTGTCGGTGGGGCATCGTTCTTGGTGACGACGCTGGTCGACGTGGCGGGCGGGTCGAGGCGGACGATCGCCGCTTTGGGCCCACTGCGCTTGAACTTGGCCTTCACGAAAACCTTGGAGCCGTTCGCGAGGCCGATGTCGCTGAACTTGCGGTACGAGCCACCGGCTTCCACCGATAAATCGCCCTGGATGACGACGGCCGCGAGGTGATGCCGCCCCACAGGAAGACCGCTTCAAAGGAGATTACGCTCGACAGCTTCGTGTGGAAGAGGACTTCGCCTCCGGCGTTGGCCTGGGGGCCGAGCTTGAAGGAGGCGTAGGTCGTGCCGCGGATCGGAGTTGTGTCGCCGACGAGGACCGCGGTGACGGCAGGGCCGACGCCGGGAATGCCCTACGTAAACACGCCGTCCGACCCACCCACAACGGTTGCGAGGAACGCAACGGTGCCGATCGAGCTGGCTTCGGAAATCTTCAGGAACTCGTCGTACACGCCGCCCGCGGCTGCCGGCTGGCTCATCGCGGCGACGGCAGCGAGGACATAGGAACAGGACAGTCTACCGTTTCATGGTGGGTTTGCCCTCCTCGAGGCACTTCTGTGCGCGGGTGCGCGGGTTGGGGACATGCGATCGCGACCACCACCCCATAGGCCAAATCCAGAGGCAATGCATTTCTCGTTGCATCTTTGGGGCATTTCCGGCGGTGGGGCTCCGGTTGAGACCACCTCGTGCAGCGTGTTCTATAGGTGAATGGAGTTTAATCTAGCCGATCTTTTCGAGCACGCCGTCGACCACTTCGGAGACCGCGAATACCTACTGGCCGGGGGCAAGCGGCGCACGTACCGCGAGATGGAGGAGAGGGCGAACCGCCTGGCCCACCACCTCGCCGGCCAGGGCATCGGGAAGGACGACCACGTCGGGATCTACGCTTACAACTGCGTGGAATGGGTAGAAGCCCTGTGGGCCGTCTTCAAGATCCGCGCGGTCTGGATCAACATTAATTATCGCTATGTCGAAGACGAGCTTCGCTACCTCTTCGACAACGCCGATCTCAAGGCTCTGGTGTTCGCTCGGGAGTTCGCGCCACGGGTCGCGGGCGTCCGGGACTCCATGCCGCTGTTGCGACACATTGTCATGCTCGAGGACGGCTCGGGAGTAGATGCGTCGGGGCTCGATCCGGTCGACTACGAGACCGCTCTCGCGCAGGGAGCTCCGGAGCGTGATTTCGGCCCGCGCTCGGGCCAGGACCGGTACATTCTGTACACCGGCGGGACGACCGGCATGCCCAAGGGCGTCGTCTGGCAGCACGAGGACGTCTTCATGGCGCTAGGCGGAGGCATCGATCCGATGTCCGGCGAGCGCGCGACCCGCCCCGAGCAGATGGTGGAACGCGGCAAGGCGATGGGGATGTCGATCGCGTTCCTGCCGATCGCACCTCTCATGCACGGCGCGACGCAGTGGGCGGTGATTGGGCAGAGCTTTACGGGCAACAAGGTCGTCTTGATGGCGAAGTTCGAGGCGCCCGAGGTCTGGCGTCTCGTCCAAGAGGAGAAGCTCAACTCGATCATGATCACCGGCGATGCGATGGGCCGACCGTTGATCGAGGACCTGCAGGCCGCCAGCTCCGGCCGCGATGTCTCCTCGCTGTTCACGCTGTCGTCGAGCGCTGCGACGTTCTCGCCGACGGTGAAGGACGCGTTCTTCGAGAAGTTCCCGAATCTCATGATGATCGACGCGATTGGTTCGTCGGAGACCGGCAACACCGGCATGGTGACGGTGCAGCCCGGCCACACGGAGATGAAGGGCGGTCCGACCGTCAAGAAGCTCGGCGCGACCGTGGTGCTCGACGAGGACGGCAAGGTGCTCCCGCCGGGAACCGGCCAGATCGGCAAGCTCGCGCGCGGCGGCGACATCCCGCTGGAGTACTACAAGGATCCGGTGAAATCGGCCGAGACGTTCGTCACGTACGACGGGGTCCGCTATTCGATCCCCGGCGACTACGCGACAATCGAGGCTGACGGCAGCATCACGTTGATCGGCCGTGGCTCGGTTTCGATCAACTCCGGTGGAGAGAAGATCTTCCCGGAGGAGGTGGAGGCCGCCGTAAAGTCGCATCCGGACGTGTTCGACTGCACGGTCGTCGGCGTGCCCGACGAACGGTTCGGGCAGCGGGTGTGTGCGGTCGTTCAGTTGCGCGAAGGACGGTCTCCGACGCTCGAGTCCGTCCAGGAGCAGTGCCGCACGAAGATCGCCGGGTATAAGGTGCCTCGCGAGATGCACGCAGTTGATGAGGTGGTGCGATCGCCGAGCGGCAAGCCCGACTACCGGTGGGCGAAGGAAGCGGCCCTGCAAGCGCGCGGCGACTCGGCGTAACGCCGATGTGCGGCCGGTTCACGTTGACCTCGCCGGCGCAGGTGATCGCCGAGATCTTCGGCGTCGACCCGCCCGACGGGTTCGAGGCGCGGTACAACATCTGCCCGAGTCAGGCCGTCGTGGCGATTCGCCAAACGACTGACGAGGCACAGCGGGCCATGGCCTTCCTGCACTGGGGGCTCGTGCCTCACTGGATGAAGCAGCCGCCGAAGGACGCGCGGATGATCAACGCGCGCTCGGAGACGGCGGCCGAGAAGCCCGCCTTTCGTGACTCATTCAAGTCGAAGCGCTGCCTGATTCCCGCCGACGGCTTCTTCGAGTGGCGCAAGGAGTCGGACGGCAAGCAGCCGTATCTCATCCGGCTGAAGAGCGAAGAGCCGTTCGCGATCGCCGGTCTTTGGGCGGCGTGGCGTAGCGACGACGGGCCCCGACTCGAGTCGTGCGCGTTGCTGACGACGAGCCCGAACGAGTTGATGGAACCGATCCACGACCGCATGCCGGTGATCCTGCCGCGCGACAGCTGGGAACTCTGGCTGGACCCGACCATCACAGACGCCGCCAAGCTAAAGCCGCTGCTGAAGCCGGCGGACGCAGACGTGATGGAGGCCTTCCCGGTGAGCAAGCACGTGAACAGCCCGCGCAATGACGACGCCAAGTGCCTCGTGCACGAGGCGCCTCTCACCCTTTTCGATCTCTGAGGAACTCGACGATGGCATCGAACGATCTTCTCGCCGGCGTGCAGCGCCGTACGGTGGAAACGAATGGCATCCGCATGGCGTTCATGGAGCAGGGCACGGGCCCGGCCGTCGTTCTCTGTCACGGCTTTCCGGAGCTCGGCTACTCCTGGCGCCATCAGATGGCCGCCGTCGCCGACGCCGGCTTTCGCGTGATCGCTCCGGATCTCCGCGGCTACGGAGGCACCGATCGCCCCGAACCGGTCGCCGACTACGACATCGTGCACTTGAATGGAGACCTCGTAGGTCTCCTGGATGCGCTCGAGATCGATCAGGCGATCTTCGTCGGCCACGATTGGGGCGGCAACCTGGTCTGGGAGATGCCGAAGATGCATCGGGACCGGACCGCCGGGGTCATCGGGGTGAATACGCCCGCGCTCGCGCGCGCACCGGTCGAGCCGACCACCATCTTCAAGATGATGTTCGGCGACAACTTCTACATCCTACACTTCCAGCAGCCGGGCATCGCCGATGCGGGTCTCGCGAAGGACGTGCGCCGCACGTTCCGGAAGTTGATGCGCAGCGGCGTTCCCCTCGAGCAATACGCGAGCTCCACGTTCCGCGAGGACGGTAAGATGCGCAACATGGTCGACGCCGTCGAAGGCGATCAGGAGGTCGGCGAGCTGATCGTTTCGGAAGAAGAGCTCGGCGTCTACGTCGACACGTTTGAACGGACAGGCTTCACCGGCGGCATCAACTGGTACCGAAATTTCGATCGCAACTGGGAGCTCAGTGCCGCGTGGGCCGACAACCCGATCGACGTTCCGTCGCTGATGGTCACCGCCGAGCTGGATCCGGCGCTGCGCCCTGAACTCGCCGAGCCGATGAAGGAGTTCGTGCCCGATCTCGAGACCGTACAGATCGGCGGCTCGGGCCACTGGACGCAGCAGGAGAAGCCCGACGAACTCAATCGCTTGATGGTCGACTGGCTTCGGCGTCGGTTCGGCTAGCGCCTTCGAACCGTTCCGCGGACGCCGCCTGGAGCGTAACCGCGGCCGTGGTGCCCGGCCCCGAGCGGGATGAGAACGCGAGCTTGCCACCGCTCGCCTCGATCGCATGTCGGGCGATTGCGATTCCGAGCCCACACGAACGTTGCTCCGCCGACGGCGGCAGGCCGCGGCCATTGTCTGCGATGGTCAGCGTGCATTCGTCGCCGAGGCACCACCCCCGAACCGCGATGTCGGGCGCGACGCCGTGGCGCCGGTGCCGAATCGAGTTCTGGACGAGGTTTCGCAGAGCGATGCGAAGCTGCGCGGGATCACCGAGGACCTCGGGGAGGGCCCCGAGGATCCGAAACGCTCCGCCGCAGAGTTCGAGCTCGAGGGTGACGTCGGTCCGGGCGGCCTCGATCAGGTTGCGGAGCGCGATGGCGCGCCGGGGAGTGGGCCTGCGCGCGACTAGGCCGGGGAGGGCGCCGAGGAGTTCGTCCGCCTTCGACAAGCTCTGCCGCGCGATCTCCAGATAGCGATCGCAGGTGCCCGTGCCATGCGGGTCCATCCGTCGCGCGAGCTCGTGCATGGCCGCGCCGGCCGTCGCGAGGGGCCCGCGCAGGTCGTGACAGATCGCGAGGCAGAACCCTTCGGCGGATTCGACTGTGGAACGAGACGCTGGTGCCCGGTCGGGAATAGCCATAGTGCACCCTGTTCTCCGTTGCCGGGCGGTGCGAGCGGGCTCCGCGGATCTATGCCGCCGGCGCAGTGGGTGATGTGTCGGGAGCCAGTTCCCGCAAGACGATCTCGAGCCAATCGAGTTCGGCGGCGAGAATCTCTCGCGCGGCGCGCGGGGCCGTGTTTCCTCTTGCCGCCTCCGAAGTCCTTTGCTCGATCGACCGCAGCAAGGCTTCGCACCGCCGCCGCTGCACGCCGATGGCCTCGCGAACGAGATTCGGTTCCGCGAACCGATGCGCGACAGCCAACTGAGCGATCCAGTCGTCGAATCCGAGGCCGTCGTTCGGGCGCTCGCTTTCGGGATGCGTTCGCCACACCTCGAGTGCGGCGCGGCCGTGGTTCGAGATCTCATAGAACTTCCGCGACTCCCCCGCGGTCGCCCCGCAGAAGGAGTCGGCGAGGCCGTCGCGGTCGAGGCGGTCGAGAGTAGCGTAGACCTGCCCCTGGTTCATGGGCCAGAAGGATCCGATGCGTTCGGACAGCACGGCGCGGATGGCGTACCCGTGGAGCGGGCCGTCGGTGAGAATCTCGAGGACTGCGTACTTGAGTGCCATCCTCGCTCTTTGCGCGGTCCCGCCGGCCGCCGCAATGGCCGCGCGGGCATGATCTCGTCCGTCGGGGGCCGGGCTTTACTTGGACGCCCGAGGCTTGCACGCTTTCTGTCTCGTGAGCCAGCTGGGCGCCCATCTCAGGCGCTTTCTTCCGATGCCGATGCCGATGCCATCGCGCCACTCGAGCACGCGTTCGCGGTTCGCGGCCGCGCGCTCGGGGTGCAGGTGGGACACGTCGGTCTTCTCCTCGGGGTCGGCCTTCGTGTCGAAGAGCATCTGGCGGTTCAGCATTCCGCCCCAGGGGATGTAGTACCAATCCCCTTCCCGCAGGTAGTACGCGTCGCCCTTGTAGTGCGTGTACGGATTCGGTTTGCGGTCGTCGCCGAGGACGAACTGTCCGCCGGAAGGTGGCCGGGCCAGCTGAAGACAAGCGGGGTTCGGAACCCCAGCTCGTGCATCGAAGACTTCCCGCGCCGCCCGCCGAGGTGCACGGGCACTGCTTGATCGTGTGGCTGAGCCCACCCGTTGTCGGAGAGGTAGACGATGAGAGTGTTCTTGCGGAGGTTCTCGTCGTCGAAAAAATCCAAGAGCCGGCCGACGACGGCGTCTTCCCACGTGCAGTTCGCATAAGAGCAGCGAGCTCCCTCGACGGCGTCTCTGGCTCGGTAGCGATTGTAATACGCCGGTGGCGCGTTGTGGGGCGTGTGGGGGAGCTGCGGCGCGAACCACAAGGACAACGGCCCGTCGCGATGCGCCCCCAAGAACTCGAAGGCGGGATCGAGCGTCCGGCGCCCGATCCCGCGGCCCGCGGTGGTCGTCGCCGAGCATCACGACGATGTTGGGACGATCGGTCGCTTGGGGACTGTCTCCCCATACGTCACCGCGGTAAAGAGAGTGGGGACGAGCCCGGTGAGGTATGCGGCAGAGGAGCTTCGGTGTTCCAGAGAATCTGCGCGAATGGGGCTGCGATCCCCGCCAGTAAGCCGAGGTACTTGAAGCCGGCGAGGATCCCGATCGTGAAGACGATCGACACCGTGAGCCACCGTTTCGGGTGGGGGCTCCGGAGCATCCCGGGCAGGAGCGCGTAGTTGATCCCGATTTCTGCGAGAAGGAGGAGCAGGTACGGCGCAAGCCGCAGGAAGTACAAGAGAAGGCTCGTCAGCAGCGGTCCTGCTTACCGCGAACGGGAGCCGCACCTGCTGCAGGCCCCGCTACGTGTCGAAGAGGCCGGCCTCGATCAGTGCGTGCGAGGTGACGATTTCGTCAGCGGAGATCCCGACCGCGTGCAGCGGAAGCGCGAGCATGTGGCGAAGCCCCCCCCCCCGTGATCGCTTTGCCCGCCGTTGGCATGGAGAGTGAGTCTCCGAGGTACACCAGCCTCGGCGGGCCTAAGTACTTGAGTTGTTTTGCAATGTGCCGGGTGACGGACGACTGCACGTCCCGCGCGACCCTGGTTCTTTGGCTGGCGGCGACTTCGCTTGCGTCGAGGACCGACAGGAGGAGCTAGCCCGTCCCGAGAAAGCCGCCGGTGGCGCAGAGGGGCCCGACGAAGAATCGACCGATTTCACCAGTCGGTGCGCTCCAGGCGTGAGGCTGGTGCTGTGAGGAAGAAGACAAAGGAAGAGGACAGAGTGCAGTTCCGGCTGCGTTCCTGCCAACGCACGGGCGGCCCGCTGACGTTTTGCACTCGACGCGGGCTCGGGTGGGGATTACATAGGCGGCTTACCAAGGAGCCAGCACATGCCCCAACGTCGCATTTATCTCGTTCGCCATGGAGTCGCCGAGGATTACTCGGACAGTGGCCGGGATTTCGATCGCCGCTTGACTACCGAAGGTCACGATAAGATGGCGCGTGTTGCGCGTGGCCTCGCCGAGCTCGAAGTGAGCGTCGATCTGCTGGTGTCCAGTCCGCTCATTCGTGCGATCGAGACGGCTGATGGGCTGGCGGCAGAGTTCTCCGGCGCGCGTCGCGAGGTTTGGGACGAGCTTGCTTGTGGGGTCGACGAGATCGCCTTCACGGCGCGTCTCGCCGAAGTCGATCCTGGTGCGAACGTGATGCTCGTCGGGCACGAGCCCGACATCGGCGAACTGCTGGCCTACTGGTTGACGGGTCGGATGGGCGGGTTCTACACGCGCGTTCGGAAGGGAAGCGTGAGCTGCCTGCAGGCGGGCTCGCTGCCCCCTGACGGCGCCGCGACGTTCGAGTGGATGATGACGGCCAAGCAGCTGGGCGCGATCGCCCGCTGACCGTCAGAGGACTTGCGGCGGATCGAAGAGAACCAGCCTCTTCGCGAGAGTTTCTTCAAGGCGGCCGAGGAAGTAGTCGCGGGGCACTTCCTGCGCGCCCATCCGCTGCATGTGCGGTGTGATGACCTGGATGTCGATCCAGTCGAGGCCGCGGCTGTAGACGTGATCAAGCAGGTGGAGCAGCGCGAGGTGCGACGCATCCGGCTCCGTGTGGAACATGCTCTCGCCGCAGAACGCTCCGCCGGGGTCGATACCGTACAAGCCTCCGACCAGAACGCCATCGCGCCACGCCTCGACGCTGTGCGCGAATCCGAGGCGGTGCATTTCCTCGTAGGCGGCGAGCATCTCGTCGGTGATCCAGGTTCCCGCCTGGTCGGCCCGTGGAATCTCCGCGCACGCGCGGATGACGGTTCCGAAGGCCCGGTCGATCGTGAATTCGAGGCCGCTCTTGCGGCGCGCCCGTGCGAGGTTTCGTCCGACGTGCAGGTCGGGGAGTTCCAGGACGGCTCGCTCCCGGGGGCAGTACCAGAGCAAGGGGAGGCCGTCGCCGGGCCAGGGGAAGACACCGCGCCTGTACGCCGAGAGCAGTGTCTCGGGTCGGAGATTGCCGCCAACGGCGACAATATCGTCGAGCTCGGTGGACATCTGCCGGTGGCATAGCAAACGAATCACCGTCGTCATCAGTCGGCTCGACACTGCGCGCACCGCATAGGAGGATCACCTCATGCGATTCCGGATCCTTCTCGGCATCGGCCTCTGTATGGGCGTTGCCACGACGGTGTGGGCGGCGCGTCCGGGAGAGGCAGAGAAGCCCCCACCTCTCGAGGTTCGAGCCGCGGGGCTAGAGCTGCCCAGGGGCTTCCGGGCGTCGGTGTTCGCGCAGGGCGTCGGCCCGGCACGTCACCTTGTGGTTCGCGACAATGGCGACGTCTATGTGGCGCTCCGCGAAGCATTGGACGGCGGCGGCGTGGTGGGTCTCCGCGACACGGACGGTGATGGCGTCGCAGACCGGGAGGTGCGCTTTGGCGATACCGGCGGGACCGGCGTCACGATCGGCGAGCCCTACCTCTACTTCTCCTCCGATGTGGAGGTCTCCCGGGTACGCCTCGCGCCGGAGAAGCTCGGTCCGGCCGGAGCCGTCGAGACCGTGGTGTCCGACTTCCCCGATCAGAACGGTCACCGCGCGAAGTCCATTGCGCTCGACGGCGACGGACGGCTTTACGTGAACGTCGGCGCTCCGTCGAACGGCTGCATGGAGAAGCGACGGACCAAGGGTTCGCCGGGGCAGCCCGACTGCCCGCAACTCGGTCGGCACGCCGGTGTGTGGCAGTTCCCCGCGGGGAAGGTCGGCATGACGCAAACGGCTGACGGCCGCCGCTTCGCCACCGGCCTACGCAACTCCGTGGCGCTAACTTGGAGCCCGGGTGCGAAGGCGGTCGTCGTGGTCATGCATGGACGCGACCAGCTGCGGCAATTCTGGCCGAAGCTGTACACGCCCGAGCAGAGTGCGAACTTGCCGGCAGAAGAGCTGCACGTCCTCGCGGACGGTTCCAACGCCGGGTGGCCGTTCACCTACTGGGATCCACAGCGCGGTGCGCGCATGGTGGCACCCGAGTACGGCGGCGACGGAGAGAAACGGGCGCCGGCCGAGACGTACTCGGCTCCGGCGGTGGCTCTGCCGGCGCATTGGGGACCCAACGCGATCACCTTCTACGGCGGAGACCGGTTCCCCGAGCGCTACCGAGGCGGCGCGTTCATCGCCTTCCACGGTTCTTGGAACCGAACCCCGTTGCCGCAGGCGGGCTACAACGTGGTGTTCGTGCCGTTCGACGGTGCGAAGCCGAGCGGGGGCTGGGAGGTGTTCGCCCAGGGCTTCGCCGAAAATGCCGACGTAAAGCACCCGCCCGACGCGGCCTACCGTCCGACCGGGATCGCCCAGGCGGCCGATGGATCGCTCTACATCGCCGATTCACGCAGCGGGCGGATTTGGCGCATCACCTACGAGGGATCATGAAGCCTGTTCGAATTCTCGTCGTCGGCGCGGGGGATCGCGGTTCGCTGTATGCCCGCTGGGCAATCGGCAACCCCGAGCGTGCGCAGGTCGTCGGCATCGCCGAGCCCGTCGAAGCGCGCAGGCGGAAACTCGCGGCGGAGCTCGGTGTACCGGAGGAGAACCAGTTCGCGGATTGGCGCGAGGCGGTCGCGCGTGAGCGCTTCGCCGATGCTGCGATCGTCGCCACGCTGGACGACCAGCACGAGGAGCCGGCCATTGCGCTCGCGGAGCAGGGGTACCACCTCCTGCTCGAGAAGCCGATGGCGCCCACGGAGGCGGAGTGCGAGCGAATCGTCGATGCGGTGAAGCGCGCCGGTGTGCTCCTCGCGGTCGGCCACGTGTTGCTCTACACGCCGTACACGCAACGTCTTCGCGCGTTGCTGGACGCCGGCACCATCGGAGATCTGGTCTCACTCGATCGGCTGGAGCCGGTGGGGTGGTGGCACTACGCGCATAGCTACGTGCGAGGAAACTGGCGCAAGGAAAGCACGTCGTCCTTCATGTTGTTGACCAAGGGCTGCCACGATCTCGACTGGATTCGGTACGTCATGGGCGAGCGTTGTGAATCGGTCGCGTCCTTCGGGTCGTTGCGGCACTTCCGGCCGGAGAACAAGCCCGCGGAGGCGGGCGACGCGCATGCGTGTGTAGAGTGCTCCTTCGAGCCCCGTTGCCCGTACTCAGCGCCGCGGTTGTATCTCACGATGGTGCAGCTGGGTTGGCAGGGATGGCCGGTATCGGTAATCACGGACGATCCGACCGAAGAGACCGTTCAGGCGGCGCTGCGCGACGGGCGCTACGGTCGTTGCGTCTACGAGTCCGACAACGACGTCGTCGACAACCAGGTCGTGATTCTCCAGTTTGCCGGCGGCAAGACCGCCTCCTTCACCATGACGGCGTTCACGGAGTACGGCTTCGATCGCAAAACGCGCCTTTTTGGGACGCGCGGCTCCATCGAGGGCGACGGCGCCACGCTGAAGGTCACCGATTTCGTGACCGGCCAGACCGAGGAGGTCGAACCGAGCTCGGTCGACGTGACCGAGGTCGGTGGGCACGGGGGAGGGGATCTCGCCCTGATGGACGCGTTCGTGTCGGCCGTCGCGCAGGGCAGTGGTGCCCCGCTGCTCTCGGGTCCGGACGAGACGCTCGAATCTCACCGGATGGTCTTCGCCGCGGAGCGCGCGCGGCGGGAGCATCGGGTCGTTGATCTCTCGCGCTAGTGCCCAGGCGTCGGCCCGATGTCGACGGCGGTGCGCTAAGACGTTCGCCAGGTCGGCTTGCGCTTCTCGAGAAAGGCGTCGATGCCCTCGACGGCGTCGTCGCTCATCATGTCGCACGCCATGACGTCGGCGGCGTACTCGTAGGCCGCGTCCGTCGCGAGGCCGATCTGGCGGTAGAACATCTGTTTGCCGCTGCGCACGGCGGTCGCGGATTTCGAGGAGATCTTCCTCGCCAATTCAACCGTCGCCGCGTCGAGGTCGTCTGCCGCGACGACGCGGTTCACCAGGCCGTACGCGAGTGCGGTGGGCGCGTCGATGAACTCCCCGGTGAAGAGCATCTCGAACGCGTGCTTGCGGGCGACGTTTCGCGAGAGGGCCACCGACGGGGTGGAGCAGAAGAGGCCAACTCCAATGCCGGATGTCGCGAACCGCGCTTCTTCGGTAGCGACGGCGAGGTCGCACGTCGCGACGAGCTGGCATCCGGCGGCCGTTGCGATGCCCTGAACGCGTGCGATCACGGGTTGGGGGAGGGTGGTCACGGAGAGCATGAGCTTGGCGCAGCGGGCGAAGAGTTCTTCGTAGTACGACTGCTCGGGCGTCGACCGCATCTGTCGAAGGTCGTGACCGGCGGAGAAGGCGCGCCCGTCCCCAGCGAGAATGACGACACGGACCGCCGTTTCCTGGCCGGTCTCGGTGAGCTCTGCGAGGAGAGCGTCGATCATCTCGGAGGACAGCGGGTTGAGCTGGCGCGGTCGGTTCAGGGTCAGCGTACGGATGCCGTCTTCGTCGTGTCGCAGGACGAGCGGTTCTGGCTGCGCTTCGGTCGTCATGTGCTCGAGTTGATCACAGGTGCGGAGGAGCGGCTAGGAATCCGTTCTCGCTTCGGGCTGGGCCGTCGTCGTCGTGGGGCGCAGGAGGTCCGGCTCGATGTACATCGGCCCGACAATTGGCACGGCCGACCGGATCGCGACTTCGAGCGCGTCGATCGCGTGGGCGATCTCGGTGGTCGACATCCCCCGTTTGAACTCGACCTTCGCGCCGACCAGGAGTTCCTCCGGCCCGATGTGCTGCGTGCGCATGTGGATGAGCTGGACGACGTGGGGCGACTCGCTCAGCGTGGTGACGATCTTCTCGCGGTCTTCGCGCCGGGCCCCCTCTCCGATGAGAAGGCTTCGCATCTCGACGGCGAGCACGATTGCGATGACTCCGAGGAGTAGGCCGATCAGAAGCGTTCCCACCCCATCGTAGAGGGCGTTTCCCGTCACCGCAGCGAGGCTCACGGCGGCGAGCGCGATGACGAGGCCGATGAGGGCTCCGGCATCCTCCAGCAGGACGACCGGAAGCTCCGGAGAGCGGGACCTGCGGATGAAGTCCGTCCATGACGCGCGCCCGCGGGTGTGGTTCGCTTCGACGACGGCGGTGCGGAACGACCAGCCTTCGAGGAGGATGCCCCCGCAGAGGATCCCGATTGCCCAACTCAGGTCTTCGAGCGGATGTGGGTGGCGGATCTTCTCAATCCCCTCGACGACGGAGAACACTGAGCCGAGCGCGAACAGGACGAGCGATACGACGAACGCCCAGAAGTAACGCTCACGGCCGTAGCCGAACGGATGCTGCGGCGTCGCATCGCGCTGGGCGAGCTTGTGCCCGAGCATGAGCAGGCCCTGGTTGCCCGTGTCGGCAAACGAGTGAATCGACTCGGCAAGCATCGACGAAGATCCCGTGAACACGAACCCCACGACCTTGGCGATCGCGATACCCAGGTTTGCGAGAAAGGCCGCAATGATTGCTTTGGTTCCACCGCCTGCGGACATCTAGCTCCTCCGACTCATGCTCACCTCGGCCATGGGCGTGGGATAGACGAAGTCTCTCGTCTAGGCAATTCTGAGAGCACCAATTGTAGCCGGCCGCTTGACCGCCGGCCCTGCGAGCGGGAAACCCATTCGCATGGGACGTCTCGAGAATCAGGTTTGTGTCATCACCGGAGCGGGAATGGGGATCGGGCGGGGGATCGCGCGGAGCTATGCGCGTGAGGGCGCGCGTGTCCTGGTGGCGGAGTTGGATCCGGACGCGGGCGAGCGCGTGGCCGCCGAGCTGGCGGAGATCGGCGCCGATGCGCGCTTCGTGCGCACCGACGTGAGCGACAAGGACCAGGTGCACGCGGCGATCGCCGATGCGGTGTCCGCCTGGGGGACGGTCCACGTGCTGGTCAACAACGCGTGGGGCGGCAGCAACATCGCGCGGTTGGAGTGGAAGACCGATGAAAACATGATGCACGGCCTCAAGACGGGATACTTATCCGTCTTCTGGGCGATGCAAGCCGTCTTCCCCCACATGAAGGCGCAGGGCGGCGGCAGCATCATCACGATGTGCTCACTCAATGGGGTGAACGCGCACATGTATTCCGTGGAGTACAACGCGTCGAAGGAGGCCGCCCGGACGCTCACCCGAACGGCAGCCCGTGAATGGGGCCGCCATCAGATTCGTTGCAACGTGATCTGTCCGGCCGCGGCCACCGAGGCCTACGTCCGCTTCCGCGACCAGAATCCGGAGACCGCCGAGGTCATGCTCACCCAGAACCCCATGGGCCGAATGGGCGACCCCGAGACCGACATCGCCGGCGTCGCCCTTTTCCTAGCCTCAGACGACTCGAAGTACCTGACAGGAAACACGCTCTTCGCCGACGGCGGCGGCCACATCAACGGCGTAAACTGGTCCCCCGACCTCCCGGAGGAGAGGGACGTTGGTTAGTCGTTGTTTAGTCTAAACAACGACTAACCAACGTCCCCCCGGAGTTCGTTCAGGAACGCGCGGACGGAGTCGGTGAAGACGTCGTTGTTGTCGCCGGCGACCATGTGGCCGGCGCCGGAGACGTCGACGAACTTGGCGTGGGGGACGAGCTCGAGGAAGTGGCGGGCGCCTTCTTCGCTGAGGAGGTCGCTCTGGCGGCCGCGGACGAGAAGGGTGGGGATGTCGACCGCGCGCGCGGCGTCGTCGATCATGTCGTCGCGGCCTTCGGTCTGGCGGTCGATTCCGACGAAGCCGGGATCCCAATGCCAGCGCCAGCGACCGTCGTCGCCCTTGCGTAGATTTTTCGCGAGGCCCTCGGAGCTCTTCGGCCGCGGGCGGTTCGGGTTGTAGGCGGCGACCGCGTCGGCGCATTCGTCGAGCGTTGCGAACCCGTCCGAGTGCGCCTTCATGAACTCGAGGATCCGCTCCACGCCGTCGCGCTCCATCCGGGGGGCGACGTCGACCAGGATGAGGCCGATTGCGAAGTCGCCCTCGGATTCGCCCTGAGCGAGGAGGGCGGCGAGCCCTCCCAGCGAGGCCCCGACTAGAACAGGAGGCTTGGCGAGTTGGGGGATCAGCTCGACGATGTCCGCCGCGTAGTCCTGGAGCTGGTACTGCTGGTCCTTCGCCCAGTCGCTCTCGCCGTGTCCGCGTTGGTCGAGGGCGACGACCTGCCACCCGTCTTCTGCCAAGGCGCATGCGGTATCGGACCAGGAATGCCGAGTCTGTCCGCCGCCGTGCAGCAGGACGACGGGCGTTCCGTTCGGGTCTCCGTAGACGTCGGCCTGTAGCGTGAGGCCCTTCGCGCCTTCGAAGGCGATGGGGCGTGGTCGTCCGCGTCGCATATCTCGTGCACGCTAGTGGTCGGCGATCGTGCTCGCAAAAGGCGACGGTTGCCCCGGCACGAGGCATCGGCCATGGTTTCGGGCCCACATGCCAGTCCAATTCCAAGGGCGACGCCTCCTCGCCGGCTTGTTCTTGCTCGCCTGCGCGTGCACGACGCCGGATCCGGGTCCGCCGGCGCAGCCGAACGTCCTCCTCGTTTCGATCGACACGCTGCGCAGCGATCACCTCGGCGCGTACGGCTACGACCGCGATACGAGCCCAGTGCTGGACCGGCTCGCCGCGGAGGGCGCGCTATTCGAGTCCGTCGTCGCGTCGTCGTCGTGGACGCTGCCGTCGCACACGACGCTCCTCACGGGACTCCCGCCCGAGCTGCACGGCGTGGACACCTCCGAGGAACGTCTCCTGACGGAAGCGACGACGCTCGCCGAGGTGCTGCACGAGCGCGGCTACGCGACCGCCGGGTTCGCTTCGGGGCCCTACCTCCGGGCGATGTACGGACACGATCAGGGCTTCGACACGTACGACGAGAGCACCGTCTGGCCCGAAGACGACATTCACAGAAAGCCGACCTCGCCACAGCTCGAGACGCTTGCCGTAAACTGGCTCGACGCCTGGCACGTGAAGGAGGACGAAAAGCCCTTCTTCGTGTTCTTGCACATGTGGGATCCGCACTACGACTTCTCCCCGCCGCCGCCCTACGACATCATGTTCGACCCGGAATACGAGGGCACCGTCACCGGTGACGACTTCGCCGGGACCGACCAGGTGCACAAGGACATGGCCGCGCGGGACCTCGAGCACGTCCTCGCACTCTACGACGGAGAGATCCGCTACACCGACGAACACCTGGGCCGGATTCTCGCCGCCCTCGAACGGCTCGGCGTGTACGACGACACCATCGTCGTCGTCACGAGCGACCACGGCGAGGAGTTCTTCGAGCACGGCAAGAAGGGACACTCGAAGGGCCTCTACGACGAGGTGGTGAAGATCCCGTGGGTCGTTCGCTACCCGCGCCGCATTCCCGCAGGACAGAGGATCGGGAACCAGGTGCGTTCGATGGACGTCGCACCGACCATCCTCGGACTCGCCGGCATCGAACCGCCGCAGGGCTTCGGCAGCGGTTCCGCGAACCCGTACCGGGAGCACGATCTGAGTGGCTGGATCACCGGGGCCCGCAAGGTCGCCTCGTTCCCGGATCTCACCGCCTTCAGTCACGAGACGATGTGGGCCCACCGCGTCTCGGTGCAAACCCCCAAGCAGAAGCTCATCGTGATTCGCACGCCGAAGGGCCGGACGGTCGAGTTCTACGACCTTGCAAACGACCCGGGCGAGAAGCAGGATCTCACGGCCGGCGGCCCGGTCCAGGGAAAAGGCCGGGCGCTGCTCGGCTCCCTGCGTGCCTGGGACCAGCATTGGAAGGGGCGCGCGCCTCTTTCGGCCCCGATCGAGCTGGATCCGAAGCACGTCGAGCAGCTCCGGGCGCTCGGCTATGTGGAGTGACCCCGGAGGGTCTCGTTTTGCAAGCCCGGTGAGGGATCCTTATCCCAAAGGGCATGGCTAGGAGTCTTCTCGACAAGGTCTGGGATTCGCACACGGTGCGTGAGCTCGATTCAGGGCAGTCCCAGCTGTTCATCGGTCTGCATCTGATTCACGAGGTCACGAGCCCGCAGGCGTTCGCGATGCTGCGCGAGGCCAAGCTCGGCGTGCCGTTCCCCAAGAGGACGTACGCGACCGTCGATCACATCATTCCGACCGACTCGCAGGCACGTCCCCTCGCGGACAGCCAGGCCGAGATCATGATGTCGGAGATCGAGAAGAACTGCAGCGAGTACGACATCCAGTTCTTCGGACCGGAGTCGGGAAATCAGGGCGTGGTCCACATCATCGGACCGGAGCTCGGACTCACGCAGCCCGGGATGACGATCGCCTGCGGCGACAGTCACACGAGCACGCACGGTGCGTTTGGCGCGGTCGCGTTCGGAATCGGCACGAGCCAGGTGCGCGACGTGCTCGCGAGTCAGTGCCTCGCGATGCACCGCCCCAAGGTTCGTCGCATCGAAGTGGACGGTGACCTTGGCCCGGGTGTCTACGCGAAGGACGTGATCCTGCACATCATCGGGACTCTCGGTGTCGATGGCGGCGTCGGCTACGGCTACGAGTACGCCGGCACCGTGTTCGAGAACATGTCGATGGAAGAGCGGATGACCGTCTGCAACATGTCCATCGAGGGCGGAGCGCGCTGCGGCTACGTTAATCCGGACGACAAGACGGTCGAGTATCTGCGCGGCCGGAAGTTTGTTCCGGCCGGTGCCGACTTCGACAAGGCTGCCAAGTGGTGGCTGTCCAACGCATCGGACGAAGACGCTGCCTACGAGGACGTGGTCAGAATCCCGGCGCACGAGATTGCACCGACGATCACCTGGGGCATCAATCCCGGACAGGTGGTCGGTGTGGACGGCGCCATCCCGGACCTAGCGTCGTTCGACGGAGACGACCGTCTCGTCGCCGAGGACGCATACGGCTACATGGGCTGGAACAAGGGCGACAAGATCTCGGGCACGAAGATCGACGTCGCGTTCATCGGTTCCTGCACGAACGGTCGCATCTCCGATTTGCGAGAGGCGGCCCGAGTCGCGAAGCTCGGGCGTGTGAAGTCGGGCGTGAAGGCGCTCGTCGTTCCCGGTTCGCAGGACGTCGCGCGCCAAGCCGAAGCGGAGGGTCTCCACGAGGTCTTCCGCGAGGCGGGCTTTGAGTGGCGCCTTCCCGGCTGCTCGATGTGTCTCGCGATGAACCCCGACAAGCTGCAGGGCCGCCAGGTCTGCGCCTCGTCGAGCAATCGCAATTTCAAGGGTCGACAGGGCAGTCCGTCCGGCCGGACGCTCCTCATGAGCCCGGCGATGGTGGCCGCGGCTGCGCTCGAAGGCGCTGTCACCGACGTGCGCGACATGATCGGAGAGGGGAACTCATGAGCACCGACAAAGGACGCCACATCAAGACGATCGCCGGACGTCCGATCCCCCTTCCCGGAAACGAGATCGACACCGACCAGATCATCCCCGCCCGCTACATGACCGCCGTGACGTTCGACGGAATGGGCCAATACGCCTTCCAGGACCTGAGGTTCGATAGCGAAGGCAAGCCTCTCGATCACCCGATGAACGATCCTCGCTTCCGGGCGAAGGGCCCGCGCGTCGCGATCGTGAACAAGAACTTCGGTTGCGGCTCGTCGCGTGAGCACGCGCCGCAGGCGATGTGGCGTTGGGGCGTGCAGGCGATCATCGGCGAATCCTTCGCCGACATCTTCTTCAACAACTGTGTCTCGATGGGCATCCCGTGCGTGCAGGCGAGCGAGGCCGACGTGCACAAGCTGCTCGCCGTGGTGAACGAAGACCCGGCGCACGACCTCGCGATCGACCTCGAAGCGATGACCGCGACGTACAACGGCGTTGGCTACGCGGTGAAGACGCACGATGGTGCGCGGCATCGTCTGCGGACCGGCACCTGGGACGCGACTGGGATTCTCGTCGAAGCTCTCGACGACGTCCGCAAGACCGCTGCGAATCTTCCGTACGTTCAGAACTTCGGCGACTGACGTTCCCGCGCGCACCAGCTCTCGCAGCGTTTGCCCCAACGCGTTCTAACCCGCTGTCGGTATGTCCCGTGTGGAGTCGACTCGGTCCAGGTTGAACTCGTCATAAAGGTCTTCGAGGAATGAGTAGTCCGCCGCGATGTAGCGAAGCTTGCGCATCGCGAGTACCGCCCCGGCGTTGGGTTCGCCGATTCTCCCGGATAGGAAGCCCACCAACTCAGCTTGCATAGTGCGAGTAGTCTGCGCGAGATCGCTTCTCCACGCGCGCAATGCCATCGCGGCCTGAATCGAGGCCACGCCTACGAAAAAAGAGCAGGCGTTTCGAGTTCTATGTCGTGGTAGAGCGATCCGGCTGGGAGCTTCATGAACCACTTCATGAACGCTGCGAGACCTGAGTTGGTGATCTCGTAGGGCCGACAGCCGGGGCCCCTGGGGTTTGGGGTGCACGCGCGCCGATCAATCCGTCGCGCTCGAGGTTGCGGAACTCGCGGTCGAAATCGGAGGCAAGGTGTTCCGAGATCGAAGGAGGTGAGTACTCGCGGAGCAGTGATTCGCGGGGCCCGGATCTTCCGGAGGTGAGCATGCCCAGGACGCGGAAGCGAAGCAGGGCCCGCGTCTCTTGGGGCGGCGCTGGCCGACGTCGCTGGGGGTCTCGACTGGCGCTAGGGGGCGGCGAAACGGCGAACGGTCGCATTTCCTCATGGGAGGACGCGGTACCTCGATCGCAGAAGAATCGTCAAGAACAGCAACGAATGCCTGCCGAGCACGCTCTCTGGCCACCCCTTGGATGCATCCGTGACGCTTGATGGGTGTCTGATAGGTATTGACTTGAAGCCGATCTAGCTGAGCGTCATCCAGGCCGTAGATGGAGGTGTTGCCTCCTCTTGGAACCCGAAATCGAGGAGGGCTCGATGCTACGTCGACAGATTCTTGGGCTACTGAGCCAGGGCCGCCAACATGGATACGCGCTCGCCAAGGAGCACCGCCATCGGACTTGGCTCGTTGGAGGGTCAGGGAACTTCTACCGGGAGCTGAAGCACCTCTGCAGCGTCGGGATGATCAGACTTGCGTCCACGGGGACCGCCGGCGATCCGCGCAAGGTCAGCTACGAGATCACCTCGAGCGGTAAGGCAGACTTCATGGGCTGGCTCACCGACGTCCCAGAGGTCTCACCCTGTCCGGAGTCGGAGCTCGCGACCCGCGCTCCTCTCTTTTTCCTCTTGCCGAGTGATACGGCGATCTCACTGCTCGATGATTGGAAGCGGTGTTTGTGGCGTGCGATCCGTCGACTCGAAGACGCGAACTTGGCCCCGGGATCGACTGGCATGCAGAGAGCGGTCTGCGACACTCTCGTTCAACGAAGGACCCGACATTTGAGCTTGGAACTCGAGTTCGTCGAGGAGCTCAAGGCAACCATCGCGGCGGAGCGAGAGGCTAAAGCGGAGGTCGAGGCCGTCGCGGAGGCGCCGGTCGCGAAGCGCGCGCTGACAAGGGCACGGTCCTGAGCGGAAGCTCGGTGGGGCAATTGCCATGAAGATCATCGCGGTGGATCGGGCAACGAAGGAGTACGGTTTTGGCGCTGCAGCTACCCGCGCGCTCGACGACGTATCTCTCGATGTGGAGCCGGGAGAGTTCGTTGCGATCATGGGGCCGAGCGGGTGCGGGAAAAGCACGTTGCTCAATCTGATCGCGGCGTTCGACCGTCCGACCTCGGGATCGATCACGGTCGCGGGTCAGGATCTAGCGCGGCTTTCAGAGCACAGACTGAGTTTGCTGAGGGCGCAGCACATCGGATTTGTCGTGCAGAGTTTCAACCTTCTCCCGCGCCTGACCATCGAGGAGAACGTCTGGGCGCCACTCGGTGCCGTGGGCGTCAGTCTGCGCGAGTCACGCGAGCGGGCGCGAGGCCTCCTGGAACTCGTCGGTTTGTCCCAGAACCGCGCGGCCCGTTTCCCGTTGGAACTCTCAGGTGGCGAACAGCAGCGCGTAGCGATCGCGCGCGCCCTGGTAGGAGCCCCGGCGATCCTCCTGGCAGACGAGCCCACGGGCAACCTGGATTCGAGAAATGGGATTCGAGCCCTGAACCTCCTCCGAGATCTCAGCACCGACCGGAAGATGGCGGTCGTGCTCGTAACGCATGACTCGTTCGCAGCGACGTACGGCAATCGAACGGTGCTGATGCAGGACGGTCGTGTGGTGGAGGAGATCGGCCCAGGCGAAAAGCCGTCTGTTGGCTCCCTCGAATCGATCGAGGGCGGCAGATGATTCAGCTCCAGCTGGCGCGGATGCAGCTTCGGGGCCAGTACGGGCAGCTGGCGCTCGCGATCGGTGTCATCGCGTTGGGCGTCGCACTCGCGACCGGCGTTCTGCTGGCCAACGACGCTCTGCGGTCCAGCTTCGAAGACTCACTCGGCGCGCTCAGTGGCCGCGCCGACCTCGAGGTTTTCGCCGCGGGCGGGGGAACACTCGATGAGCGCGTCTTGGAGGAAGTCCTCCAACGCCCAGAGACCGCCGCCGCCGCACCTTTGCTGATGGGCGCAGCGACCGTGGTGGGCGGGCTCGAGGTCAAAGTCGCGGTGGTCGGCATTGATATGCTGTCCGATGCGAACATTCGCATCTACGACGCGGACCCGGCGCAGAACTCGGGGATCGAAGACCCACTGGTCTTCCTCAACCAGCAGGATTCAGTGATCGTCCCTGAGGCGCTCGCCAGGGAACTTGGCCTCGAGCGCGGCAGCCGCATCGAGCTGCAGACGTCTACGGGCAGACCAACCCTCACAGTGCGAGGAATCCTGCTCGGCAGCGGAGTAGGACTAGCCCATGGCGGGCGAACGGTGATCATGGACCTATACGCTGCCCAGGAAGCTCTCGGGCTTCCTGGGAGGGTTAGCCGGGTTGATGTGGTTTTGGCTGAAGGAGTTGATGGGCGCGAGCTGGCCGGCCGACTGGAGGACGTGTTCCCGGCCCACGTGGCGGTAGAGCTTACAGCCGCGCTTCAGGAACGGAGAAGGAGTCTCGTAGCCGGATTCCAGACGATGCTCGATATAATCTCTTTGCTGGGATTGGTGCTTGCGGGGCTGATCACCGCGAATCGAGTCGCGACTGTATATCAGGAACGCTTGTGGGAGATCGGCGTGTTGCGTGGGCTGGGTTGGCCCCCGCGAGTCCTACTCCGTTCGCTGCTCATAGAAGCGGCGCTGTTCAGCTGCATCGGTGCCGCCGTTGGGGGCCTTCTGGGGATCGCCTTCGCAGTGTTCATGGTTTCTCCCATTGCGGACGCGATGACGCTCAATTTCCAGCAGACGGTCGCTACGCCCGCCATCGCTGTTGCACCGGGCCCAATCCTCCTGGCTGGTTCTGCCGGGGTGATCAGCGGGGTCGTGGGAGCGGTGATGCCGGCGCTTGGTGTTGCGCGGCTTCCCATCTCGGTGGTGATGTCCAGGAAGAGACGCCGAGAGTCGAGGCCCGACAGGGTTCTGGTTCGGGCTACACGAGTTGCTGCCGCCCTGGCTGCGGTCGCGCTCCTTGCCCTCCACTATCTAGCTGGCCCAGGGCCCGCTTTGGGTGTTGGAATCATCGCGGCTCTGATCGTTGCGAGTTGCCTCCTCCTCCAGCCGCTGCTGGTTGCGCTTGGAGGGGCCTTCGGACTGGTTTTCGGGGGGGCTTCTCAAATCGGCGCCAAGGACCAGGGGAGGGCTCCGACCCGCGCCGTGGGTGCCGCTTTGGTCCTTATGGCGGGTATCGCTGTCGTAGTGTGGATCGGGTTCATGGCGGAGAGCTTCCAGCACTATGTCGTCGACACGCTAACTCACGGCCGTGTGGGCGCAGACTTGATCGTGGATGGCTCAGTTGATGGGTTCTCGAAGGGGCCTATTGAGCCGAAGCTCGCTGACACCGCCTTGCAGGAGCTGCTGGATGTTCCAGGTGTTGAGGCGGTTGGTGCTTCGCTCAACGCGGTTTCCCGCCACCCCGAGACGGGAATCTTGGCAGTTGACGAGCCGAGGCTTCGCAATACGGGGTTTGGCGATTGGGATCTCGAGCCGGGGGCGGAGGCGGGCGCGCTGAACTCGGTGGCGCAGGGTCGCGGTGTTCTTGTGAATCGGCAGCTGGTAATCAATCGCGGCCTCCGCGTAGGAGATACAATTCGCCTGATGACTCCGACGGGACCACTTGAATTGCCCGTCGTCGGAGTAGGCGGGAGTTCGATCATCTCCCAGGGAGGTGACGTCGTGATGAGCTTGACGACGTACAGACGGTATTGGAACGATCCGTCTTTTCACCAGGCACTTCTGCTTCTGTCCCCCGGAGCGTCCGGCGTTGACGTTCGTCGAGCAGTCCTCCACCATCTCGGCGATCGGTACCGGCTTCGGGTCATTGATCAGGATGGGCTGGCGGAATGGATTCGTGATTCTGTTCGTCAGGGCTTCCGCTTTACCGACGCTCTCGTGTTCCTGACCCTCGCAGTCGTGCTGATCGGGACGGGAGATGCGTTGGCTGCAGACGTACTTGAGCGGACAAGGGAGATCGGCGCTATGCGCGCGTTTGGCTACACGCCATCGGCCCTTTCGGGGATGGTCATCGTCCAAGCTCTGTCGATCGGGGTAGCGGGATCCGCGCTGGGGATTATCGTCGGAATAGGGATTAGCATCGCATTCGTCGAGGGGCTGTTGCCAAGCATCCTTGGTTGGCAGCTGAGGCTGTATCCTGCCTACTTCACTCCAGCCGGCGGCTTGGCGCTGGGCATCGTGGCTTGCCTGATTGGGGCTCTCCCCCCGGCGGTGCGCACGGCGAGGCTGTCGCCGGCGCAGGCGCTCCGGTACGAGTGAGGCAAAAGTGAAGGCGGACAGTTCCCCGATGCGTCTGTCTCTGTCCTCGGTGGTTTCCCGAGTGTCCTCTGGCCTTACGGGTCGCGATCAGGCTTCCGGCTGTGGGGCGTCGTTCGCTTCAGTTGCCTCCCCGAGTTCCTTCAAGTGCGCCGATACGGACCAGCCAGATCTTTCGCTTCGCCTAAGGGACTTTGGGACGAGGCGTCCCCCCCGCCTCCCCGCATCTCCAGTCCTCGGAAGCCTACGCGACTTCCAATCGCGCCCGATCGAACTCTTCACGCGCGCCTACCGGGCCTTGGGGCCCGTGTTCCGCATTCGCCTTGGCCCCAAGCGCTTCGTCGTTCTTGCGGGAGCCGAGTCGAATCGGCTGGTGACTACGCGGGAGCAGGAGTTCCTCAGCTCGGAGGGCATGTACGATGCGATCGCGAAGAGGGTGGGAGACGATCCCGCGAGCCTTCTTACGAATGTCGACGGGGAGCGTCATCGGAAGCTGCGTTCGGACGTTCAGCCGGGGTTCACGCGAAGCGCGTTTGAAGAGCAGCTTGAGAGCGCAGTCGACGTCGTCGAGCGCTACTTTGAAGGCTTCGCCCCGGGTGAGTCGCAGAACGCGACCGATCTCTGCAAGCGTCTGCTCGTCGCACAGATGGGCGAGGTTTGTCTGGGGGTTCAGCCGGACGGCTACTTTGACGACGTCGACACCGTCACCGATGGTCTCGTTCGGACGGTGACCAAGCCGTGGGAGAACTACCTTCCCACGCCACGCCGGTTCCGCCGTTCGCTGGTGCGACTGAGTGGGCTCTGGGATCTGGTGTCGGCCTCTCCCTCTGCTGGGAGCCGTCGGTGGTCGCAGATCAGTCGCCGGCTCGCCGACGAATATGCGAAGACTCGTAGCGGTGCGGCCTTGCTAGTCGTCATGCCTCTCGTGAGCGGGCTCGACACGCTTGGGTCGAGTCTTTCGTTCATGCTGTACGCGCTTGCGAGCAACGCCGATGCGCAGGAGCAGATCGCTGCTGAAGTTCGCGAGGCCGTCGGCAGCGGGCCGCTCACGCGAGAAGTGTTTCGCCAGATGCCCCTCCTGCGAGCCGCGATGCTCGAGAGCTTTCGGTTGTATCCGGCTGTTCCGGGAGTCATGCGTTACGCACCCGCGGCTGTTGAGGTCGGCGGCTTTCAGATCCGAAAGAACGAGAAGGTCTTTCTGCCGTTCGTGCTTCCGCACCACCTCGAGGAGTTCTATCCAGAGCCCGAGAAGTTCCGTCTCGAGCGTTTTCTCGAGCATGGAGCCGCTACGGCGGCGCCGGGAGCTTTCGCGCCGTTCGGCGTCGGCGCTCATGCCTGCGTCGGGTCCGGGATCTCGGAGGCGTGCTTTCTGACGACCATCGCCGTTTTCCTCCGGCGATATCGCATTGACCTCGACCCGCCCGGTTATGTGCTCGATGTGCGCTGGAAACCGAGCGCGGTTCCCGAGGGGCTCCGCATCCGGATGCACGTGCGGGACTAGCGGCTGCGTACTGAGGCTCGGCGAGCACGGCCACTCGGTCGAGGTCCGGAGACCGCGGTGGGTCTTGTTGTCGGCGATGCAGGGCGGTGTGTCAGCTAGGGCAGCCTCGCCAGCGCGGACACCGCGGCGGTGCTGGCCAGCATTCTCACAGTAATGCGGCGTTCGAGGTCGGCGAGCCGTACGTCGAGGCGACCCTCGACCCTCCATCCCAACTCATGCATGAACCGGTGATGCCGTCTGCAGAGCGACACGAGATTCGTGAGCGACGTCGGTCCGCCCTGATCCGCGGTCGCTCGTCGCTCGCCTTCGAGACGCTCGGACAAGCCCTCCGACGTTTCCGCGGAAACGTCTCCGGCAGACTTCGCGGCCGCCGCTCGTGCGACTTCGAGCGCCTTCATCACGATCGCCGCTTCTTCTGGCTGGACCTGCGCCACGATTCGCACCATCCCGGACGGTGTTTCGCGCTTCTGGACGTACCCGAACTCCGGGTCGTCGACGGGGATCAGGCCCTCGTAGCGCAGGACCCGTTTGTACTTCGCGCGCGTCTTCTCGAGTTGCGCGCCAGTGCACGACTCCGCCCACTCCAGCAGCGTCGCCTCGTTGTGGGTGCCGGCGCATCGCGTGAGGGTGCGGACCGTGCAGTGGCTGAGCTTGCCG
This sequence comes from Candidatus Binatia bacterium, assembly GCA_029243485.1. Taxonomy (NCBI): domain Bacteria; phylum Candidatus Binatota; class Binatia (SeqCode); species Binatia bacterium. Next base: position 343,444 of record JAQWRY010000088.1, read on the forward strand.
ACGCGTAGTGCCTCGTCGATCTTGGGAAGGTCGGCCAGCGCTTTGGCGACGCGAACATACTCGTGCGCGGCGCCCGGGCCGAGGCCGGTGCGCCGTTCGCCTGCCGTCTACCCAGCGGTGGACGCCTCGTCTCCCACCACAGGGGGCGCGATGCGGCCGAGGAGTAGATACCCCGGAGCCGCGATCACGAGCAGCGCCGCGGCGACCAGCCAGGCGCTCGAGAATCCGGAGCTTCGGGCGAGGAGGCCGAGAGCGACCAGCCCGATCGCCGCGCCGAGCGTGAACGACATCGTGGCGACCGAGAGCACGGTGGCGCGTCGGCTCGATTCGATGTGCTCGTTCAGCCACGCCTGGTAGGCTGGGCGTCCGGCGCCGCCCATCAGCTCTCCGATGAGAAGGCCCAGGAGGACTGGGTAGAACTGGGTAGCGAGCGCGGCGGCCGCGAATACGAGGCCGCGCACGAGTGTCGTGCCGAAGAGAAGGTACTCGCGGCCGGTGTGGCGCAGGAGTCGGGTCGTGAGTGCGGCGCCGGTGAAGGCCGCGGCGTTCAAGAGCGCGGTGGCGGCTCCGAGCACCCAGTAGCCCTGGTCACTCAGAAGTTCGAGGCGGGGCGGCCACGTGAGGTTGACCGGTAGGAGCGCGGCGGCGGTGAAGGCGGAGATCAGACACAGTATGCCGACGGTCCGCGAAGCGCGCGCGGCCGCGACGCCGTCTCGCATCTGCGCCACGAGTGGCTGGAAGATGGGGGCGGAGCGCGTCCGCTTGGGGCGGCGCGGCTCCTTCATGGCCACGAGCGCGTAGAGCCCGGTGAGTGAGAAGCCCACGGTGGCGACGTACCACGGGAGAAGCAGGTCGATGTCGGCGAGAAGCCCGCCCGCGATTCCGCCTACGATCATCACGCCCCGAATGATCATCTCCACACGCGCGAAGAGCCGATCGGTGGGCCGGTGGTCGCCTTCTTCCCGGATCCCGTCGATGGCCCATGCTTCGAGAGCACCGCTCGCGAGCGTGTAGCCGATGGCGTCGATGACTTCGGCGATCAGGCAATCCGTGAAGCTGTCGGCAAAGGTGTAGAGGAGGAACGCGCCGCTGCGGACGAAGCACGAGAGGATGAACGAGAACCGTCGCCCGAAGACATCCGCGACAGCGCCGGTCGGCACTTCGAAGATCGCGGTCGCCAGGAAGTACGTCGCAAGCACGACGTTCATCTGGAAGAGATCGAGTCCCTTGCTGAGAAGGAAGATCGGATAGACCGGGGTCATGAACCAGCCCCAGGTCTGGAAGCTCCCCTCGAGGATGTAGAAAGTGCGTTCGGTGCGGGTCATGATGGGGGTCGGCGACTCTAAGCCGGCAGAGGCGGTGTGTCACCGGGGCCGTGCCCACGAACGTGGAAGAACGCGGGTCAGCTCCGCCCGAGGATGTGGTTGGCGGCTGCACGAAGATCCGCGACGACGGCGCTCACGGGTGTATCCCCGAGTTGGGCGTGCTCCTCCTCGCCGTGCCCGGTGAGGACGAGGATCCCGCTCGCCCCGGCATTCGCTGCGAGTGTGACGTCCTTTACGTGGTCGCCGATCATCCAGGACTCGGCGAGATTCGCGCCGAGCTCGTCGCGGGCGTTGAACAAAGAGCTCGGGTTCGGCTTGCGGCACGTGCAGCTTTCGGACGGGGCGTGCGGGCACATGTAGGTCTTTTCGATCGTGATGTCGGCGGCGGCGAGATCGTCGAGTAGACGCCCGTGGAACTCTTCGTAGTTCTCGAGCTTGAAGATGCCGCGGCCGAGGCCGCTCTGGTTCGTGACGATCGCGAACCTATAGCCGGCATCGCGCAGATCGTGTAGGGCATCGATGACACCGGGGAGGAGGGCGTAGTCCTCCAGCCGGTGGCCGTAGCCCACCTCTTGGATCAGGGTGCCGTCGCGGTCGACGAAGACGAATCGGTACGTGTTCATGCGGCACCGAACATGCGTCGAGACTCCGCCGGTTGCAAACCGACCCGGGCACCGCGATGAACCGAGGGTGCCTGTTCTCCGTGCCGTCACCGTTTACGCTGCCTCGTCTACCCACGCGCCCGAGCGCTTGCTCGAAGTAGCGCGATCGCTCGGGTGGGGTCTCGCCGAGCGTGGTTGGACGGTGGTGTACGGCGGCGCGAAGATCGGCCTCATGGGCGCACTCGCCGACGCAGCGCTGGCGGCCGGGGGGCGCGTCGAAGGCGTGATCCTCGATACGTTTGCGCGGGTGGCGCACGCCGGCCTGCACGAACTCGAGACGGTGACCGACATGCGCAGCCGAAAGGCGGGGCTCGCGCATCGCGCCGACGCCTATGTCGTGTTGCCTGGAGGATTCGGCACGCTCGAGGAACTCTCGGAGATTCTCGTCGAGCGTCAGCTTGGAATGCACCAGCGTCCGCTGATCCTGGTGGACGAACAGGGGTTTTGGGCCCCCCTCGTCTCCCAGATTGATCGCATGGTCGAGTTGGACCTGGTGAAGGCGGAGTATCGCGACCTTTTGACGGTCGTTCCTGACGTTCGCGCCGCGCTCGATCGCCTCGATGTGCACGCGGCGGCGCCGGCTTCCGCGGCCGGGCCGGACGCCGGTAAGATCGAGGATTGACGGTCTCCGATCTTCCGTCCGTTGGGCCCGTTCGGCCGATCACCGGAGCCGTTGTCGAATCGGTTCTTGACGGCCCGGGCCGGATCGGAATAGCCAACGGGCATGTGCACGCCGAAGCGCAAAGATGATCCGGATCTCGAACCCCGTTTGCCGATCCCCCAGCAGATCATCTCCAACGGCGAGTACCTGCCAGTGCCGCAGGCGGATCCGCAGCGTCGCGTCGAGGCCCTCACGAACGAAATGGTGGACGAGCGAGCGAAGAATCTCGGCCTGTCGCGGCGCAACTTCCTTCGGACGGCCGCTGGTACCGCCACCGTGCTGTTCGCAATGAACCAGGTCGACGGCTGCGGCGATTCGTCGACGCCGGCTTCGAGTAATGGCGGCGATGTGATCTTCAACGTCTGCGAAGAAGATACGCGTGACCTTGAACAGGCGAAGGCCGTGTCCGATGCAGACTTCTTCGTGATGGACGTCCAGACGCACCATGTTGAACTCGGAGGCAATTGGAACCCGGTGCTGAAGAACGCGATCGCGGCCTTGCGGTTCACGGATTTCGGCGACTGCGGACGCGGCAACGTCGATTGCATCCTCAACACGAAGATCAATCAGGACAACTACATCAAGGAGATGTTCCTCGACTCCGAGACTGCCGTCGGTGTGATGAGCGGCATCCCCACGGGCGCACTCGAGATCCTGCCGAACACGACGATGGCGAACGGGTCGCAACGGATGATCGCCCAAATGCTTTGCGAGCCGACGCTCGCGCAGGGCACCCCGGGCCGAACGACGATCCACGACATCCAGCAGAACGTCGAGGAGCTCGGGTCGGCCGGACTCAAGTGCTACCCCGGCGGCGACATCTGGTGGCTCGACGACGAATAGGTCGCGTACCCAATGTACCAGAAAGCCGTCGACGCGGGTCTCTCGTTCATCTCGATCCACAAGGGCTTCCCGCTGCAGTTCGGTCCGCAGTCGCCGGTGCGCGTGCAGTCGATTGACATCCCGAAATTCGCTGCACCGCGCGAGAGCGATCCGCTGACGCAGGCACGGGCCGAACTTCTCGACCACGGTCCGGTAGCGGTGGTAAAGACGCACGGGCCGCGCACCCGACGCGAGTTCATGCGTCTCACTCTGCTAGACGAGAAGGTCGAGAAGTGGAGGCGCGGAATCGGCTGAGCGCGGTCGCCGCGGCTTGGTGGATCAGCGCTCAGCGCTCAGCGCTTGGTGCCGCGCGTCGGGCGCTTGAGGGCGCGCGTTTTTGGAACGGATCGGAGTGCCGGGCGCGCCGTCTTGGCGTGGGCGAGAGACGTCTTCTCACGCTTACGGTGTTCTTCGAGACCGAGCAGGTCGTTGAATTTCTCGAACGGGTAGAGCTGCTTCATGATCGAGCCCGTGTTGCCGCGGTGGATGAGCGTGGAGTACACGTCGCCGATCGCCTTGGCCTGCGCGAGAATCGCGGCGACCGGAAAGACGATGAGGTCGAACCCGCGTTGGTGAAGTTCGGCCGGCCCCAGCAGCGGGGTCTTTCCCCACTCGACCATGTTCGCGACCTTCGGTCCGGGGATGCCCATCGCGATCGCGTCGAGTTCGGCGACGGATTGCGGTGCTTCGACGAAGACGGCATCCACGCCGACATCGAGAGCGGCGCGCCCGCGGCGGATCGCCTCTTCGAGTCCGAGTGGGGCGCGCGCGTCGGTGCGTGCGACGACGAAGAGATCGGTTTTCGGTCGCAGTTCGACGACGGCGCGTAGCTTCGCGAGCCAGTCGGCGCGATCGACGACGGCTTTTCCGACCATGTGCCCGCAGCGTTTCGGCCAGACCTGATCTTCGAGGAAGATGCCGGCCGCTCCGGCCTGGGCGTAGAGTTCCGCAGTGCGCACGGCGTTCGGGATCCCGCCGTAGCCCGTGTCGGCGTCCACGAGGACGGGCATGGAGACGAGCCGGCAAAGGCGTCGAGCTGCGTCGGCCATCTCGGCTTGAGTGAGCAGCCCGATGTCGGGCTCGCCCAGAAGGGAGGCAGCGACGGCGTAGCCACCCATGAAGGCCAGCGGGAATCCGGCCTTCTCCGCCAGGCGCGCCGAGACGCCGTCGTGGAGTCCGCCCATGACGATGGGCTCTCCGCGCTTCACGAGCGCGCGCACGGCCGCGGCCGGGGGCCGCGGCGCGGTGGCTGAGGTGTTCTTCGCCATGGTCCAAAAGCCTAGGGCTCGGCGTCCGGTCCGGCAAGCGGACGGGCGGTCTCAGCCGGCTTTGGACCCGAGTTTCAGAATCCGGTCGAATTCGGGCTTAGCGACGGGCATGACGCTCAAGCGCGATTGCTTGATGAGGGCCATCTCGGACAACGCCTTGTCCTCTTTGATCTCCGCGAGAGTGACGGGGCGCTTCAGCGCCCTCTTCGCCGCGAGATCGACGACGACCCACCGATCGTCGTCGATCGTCGGATCCTGGTAGAACTCGCGCACGACCTCGCAAATACCGACCACCTCGGTCCCGACGATGGAGTGATAGTAGAGCACGAGGTCGCCCTTCTTCATCTCCTTCAAGTTGTTGCGGGCCTGGTAGTTCCGAACGCCGTCCCAGTATGTCTTCTTGTCCTTGACGAGTTGGGACCAGGGGTACTTGGTGGGTTCTTGTTTCACGAGCCAGTATTGCTTGGGCATGGTTTGGTGATTAGCCGAAATCCTGCAGCGGGGCGATCCTCTTTCAACGTCTCCTCGACCCATTCGTCGATGAGCGCTCGAAACGTATTCAGAAAATCTTCCTCCGCTTCGGGCGCGAGGTCGTCGAGTTCGTGTGGGTCGATGTCGATCGCGTAGAGCTGCTCGCGGTCGCTCTTGATGTCTTGGATGTACCGCCACTCGGGTGTCGTGACGACGCGGCCTCAGGAGCGAAGTGCATCGCTGCCGATCTGGGTTACGACGGCTTCTTTGGGGTTCTCCAGCGCGCCCCCCGGAGGCGAGGAGGGGGAGCAGGGATTGGCCGGGGATGTCCCACCGGCCGGGGAGGGAGGCGCCGGCGATCTGCGTTAGGGTGGCGTAGACGTCGGCGAGCGTGACGAGGTCCGCGTAGCGCCGGCCCTACTTTGCATCCCCTCGGCGGTGTGGGTACGCGGGATTGAAATCGTCGCGAGCGGTCTCGGCGAAGCCCCAGTCCTGTGGGCTGTACGTCTAGAGCTTGTCGAGCGTCGGCGTGATTACGCGGTCGTTCCCGAGGAAACCGAAGCCGCTCCACCCCATGTCGCCGCCGACGACCACGGCGATGTTCGGCGGTTCACATGCAGTGCAGAAGACGAGGGAGGCGAGGATCAGGGTGCGCACGAGGCGGAGCATCGGTTGGGTTGAATTCGCACGTTCTACGCGGGCAGGAAAACGGGCTACTGCAGGTACCCGAGGGACTGAAGCCTCTTCTCGACGCTCCGGCTCCGCTCGATCGCGTCGGCGTCTCCGGTTGTCTCGCCGTGACCGGCCATCCACGCGTGGAGGCCGTCCTGAAGCCGACGGTTTTCGTCCGGATGCGTGCTGGAAGCGTCGCTGCGCTCGAACGGATCGGCGTGGAGGTCGTAGAGTCGGCTAGCGCCGTTCTGAAGATCGAAGATCAGCTTGAAGCGTCCGTCGTCGACGCTGCGTCTCACCCCCTGGGAGCTGAAGGCGAGGCGAGGGTCGTTCGACGTGCCTTCGAGGAGCGGCCGCAGGCTCTCTCCTTCGAGCGCGTCCGTGGGGAGACCCGCGTAGTCGAGCACCGTGGGCATGACGTCGAGGTTTTCGACGGCGATGTCGACGCGCCGGCCTCCCGTAAGGCCGGGAATCCAAACCATGAGCGGGGTGCGGGTCACCGTGTCCCACACGCCCAGGCAGTGGTTGAGCTCGTCTTGCTCGAGGAACATCTCGCCGTGGTCCGAGGCGAGAATCACGATCGACTTCCTGAGGAGACCTCGCCCGTCGAGACTGCGGAGCAACCGTTCGATCTCGCCGTCGAGGTAGAGGATCTCTTCGTCGTAGCGATCGGAGAGGAAGGGGAGCTGATCGAGACTCACGTCTCGCTGGCCCGGCGGGCGCCCGCGGTGCAGGCGAATGATCGGGTCGGGGTCGCCGCTGCGCAGCCACACGGGCAGGCCCTTGTCGTCGCCGGCGGTGAACTTCCGGGTGTGGTGGCGCGGTGGGAGGTACGGGTGATGCACGTCCATGTAGTGGAGATAGAGGAAGAACGGGCCCGTCGTTTCCTTGAGGTGTTTCATCGCGCGTTGGTGCAGGCAGCGGGCGTTCTGCCTCGTGCAGGACTCGTCGTCGAAGACGTCGAAGCCGCGACCGAAGCCGCCGGTCCGGTTTATGTTCGACGGTGTCTTGCGCACGATCTCGCTGGCGGAAACCGCGATGGTGCGGAGGCCGGCCGCCTGCAGCGCCTCGGGTAGCGTCTGCATGCTCTCGGGAATTGCGAACGATTTACTACTCCAGCTCAGAAGCTCGGCCGGGTAGCGCGACGTCAGCAGGGAGGCGACCGAGGTCGGAGTGCAGGCGGTCTGACTGCGCGCCCGCTCGAAGACCGTCGCGCCATTCGAACGGGCCTCCAGAGCCGGCGTCGTCGCACGGTCGTAACCGTAAACGCTCATCCGATCCGCTCGCAGGGTGTCCGCGAGGAGGAGGATCACGTTCCAGGGCCCCTCGGGGGGAGGTGCCGGCCTGTCGAGATACGTTCGCAATCCGAACGCCGCGGTGCCGAGGATCGCGAAGGCGATCGCCGCCGCGATGATGGGGTTTCGTCTCTGCATCCGAGATTTGTCCGTACCAGAAGCCGCGGGGAATCCCCCGGTCGGCTGGACCGCGACGTGCCCGTCCTCCGTGTACTTCACCGCGTTGGAGAAGAGGTTCAGGACCGCCTGGCGCACACGCCTGGGGTCGCCGATGACCGTTCTCGGAACGTCCTCATTCCGTCTCCATGCCGAGTCCGAGACCCCTCTGCGCTGCTTGAAGCGCGAGTATGTCCACCGCGCTCGAGACGCAATCGACGAGGATGCAGCTGCCTACGACGAGGGCGGCGGCGAGCGGCAACGGTGTGACGGTACGGGAAGGATGCGCCACTCTGCATCCATCGGGCGCGAGCCCGGTCTCGCCGCCGGGCCAGTCGTGTGCGAAGTATCGCTCCGTGTCGAGCGTTCTTCATGTCTGGCTTTCGAACGAGGATATCCGGGCCATGAGCTTCGAGCCGGAGGACTTCGATCCGGTTCTGGCGGCGTATCCCGGCCTCGAAATCGTCCACCACGCCACACCGGCGGACCTGAAGGCGGCGTTGCCCGAGATGGAGCTCGTCGACACCTGGGGGTTCTCGCCCCGGTGGTACGAGCGAGCGCCGAAGCTACGAGCGGTGATCACGCCGGCTGCGGGGCGCGACTGGGTGGCGGACGATCCGTCCGGCCACGTCCCGGTTCACCCGGGAACGTTCCACGGGCCGCTCATCGCCGAATCGATGCTGAGCTTCATGCTGCACTTCAATCGACGCGTGCCGCAGATGCTCGAGAACGAGCGGCGCCGGGAGTGGGATCGCAACATTCAGTTTCCGAGTGCGCTGCTTCGCAATCAGCATGCGGTGATCGTCGGGTACGGGTCGATTGGGCGGCATTGTGCGAAGCTCCTCACTGCGATCGGGATGACCGTTGCCGGTTGCCAGCGCACGCACGCGAGTGGCGTCGACGCCGAGAGCGGGGCGCGGTACTGCTCTCCCGCCGACCTGCCGCAGGAGCTCGCGCGCGCCGATCACGTCGTGTTGCTGCTCCCGGGAGGAGACGCGACGAACGGCTATCTCTCTCGCGAACTGCTGGGGTCCGTGAAGCGTGGCGCTCGCGTCTACAACTTCGGACGCGGTACGACGTCGCTGGAAACAGATCTCCTCTGGGCGCTCGAGGAGGGGATCCTCTCGGGTGCCGGTCTCGACGTTACCGAGGTCGAGCCGCTTCCCGCCGAGTCGCCCTTGTGGGAACACCCTGCGGTGTTCGTGCAGCCGCACTCGTCGTGCGTCTACGACGAGTACAGACCACTCCACGTAGTGGAACTCGTGGAGCGCCTGCGCCCGTACGTAGAGTGAACTAGTGTCCTAAGTCCGAAGTTCTCCACCACTTTCGCCGGCCCTCGTCGCGCCTGACGGCGTCGCGTCGGCTCGAAAGATTGCCGATATTCCTTCGCCGCCGCTCCTTGTCAGGAGCGACGATGCCTCGCGGGAAGTGGCGGACAACTTCAGACCCAGGACACTAGTTGATCGCTTCGAAGAGACCGGCGGCGCCCATGCCGCCACCGACGCACATCGTGACGATGCCGTAGCGCTGCTTGCGGCGACGGAGTTCGAGGAGCAGCGTGCCCGCCATGCGCGAGCCGGTCATGCCGTACGGATGGCCGATCGAGATGGCGCCGCCGTTGGGGTTCACCTTTTCGGGGTCGATCCCGAGGCGGTCACGGCAGTAGACGGCCTGCGAGGCGAAGGCCTCGTTCAGCTCGACGATGTCGATGTCGTCGATCTTGAGGCCGTTGCGCTCGAGGAGCTTGGGCACGGCGAACACCGGGCCGATGCCCATCTCGTCTGGCTCACAGCCGGCGTAGACGCAGCCCCGGAAGTAGCCGAGAGGCTCGATGCCGAGCTTCTCGGCGCGCTCGGCCGACATGAGGAGGTTGGCCGACGCACCATCGGACAGCTGCGACGAGTTGCCGGCGGTGACGCTGCCGTTCTCGTCGAACGCGCCCTTCAAGGTCTGCAGTCCGTCGAGAGTCGTCTGCGGCCGGTTGCACTCGTCCTTGTCGACGACGACTTCCTTCTCCGAGATCTCACCGGTGGCCTTGTCCTTCACCTGCATGGTGACGGTCATCGAGAAGATCTCCTCGTCGAACTTGCCGGACTGCTGCGCGGCCGCCGTGTTCTTCTGCGAGGCGAGAGCGAACTCGTCCTGAGACTCGCGACTCACGTCGTAACGACTGGCGACGATCTCGGCGGTCGCGCCCATCGGCATGTAGACCTCTTTCTTGTGGTCGAGAATCCACGGGTTGAAGAGGTTCGTGGTGTTGAGGTCGTTCTGCAGCATGGTGATCGACTCGAGGCCGCCCACCATGACCGCGTCCGCACCTTCGGCCTGAATCATGTGCGCGCCGACCATGACCGCATTGAGGCCCGACGAGCAGAAGCGGCTCACCGTGGAGCCGGCAACCGTAACCGGAAGGCCCGACATGAGGGCGACGTTGCGGCCGACGTTGAAGCCCTGCGGGCCCTCGGAGAACCCGGTTCCCATCACGCAGTCGTCGATCTCCGCCGGGTCGAGCTTGGGCGTCTTTTCGAGGACCTTCTTCACGGCAGCGGCGGCGAGATCGTCGGGTCGGGTCATGTTGAAGGATCCGCGGAAGGACTTGGCCATACCTGTCCGTGCGGTGGCTACGATTACGGCTTCGCGCTTCGTCGACATTTCGACCTCCGGTCCGGCTTGCTTGGGTTGTGGACCGGGCGGGTGCCCGGCGGTTCGAAATTCGCAGTTGGCCGGGGGCGATGCAAGGCCGAGTTGGACAGGGGCGGCCCGAGTGTGGGATGCACGTTTGGCAAGGAGGGGTGGTGATGGCGGAGGCGGAAAAACAGGTGGAAAGCAGTGCAACGGCCAGCGAGATGGCGGTGCGAGCGGCGGACGGTCCGGGCTGTGACGCGTGCGGCACGAACATGCAGCCGCTGGGGCACTGCAAGTATCTCTGTCGGATGTGCGGGTTCATGCGGACCTGCATCGACACCGTCTGAGCGACGGAATGCGCGCCGTGGTTCAACGCGTTCGGCAGGCGCACGTGGCTGTCGCTGAGGAGACCGTTGGACAGATCGGCGCGGGCCTCCTGGTTCTCCTCGGGGTCGGGCGTGAAGACGGCGCCGAGGATTCTGCGAAGTTGGCGCGTAGGATCGTCGGTCTGCGGATTTTCGACGACGCGGACGGCAGGATGAACCTCTCGCTCGCCGAGGTCGGAGGCGAGATGCTCGTCGTTTCTCAGTTCACCCTTTGGGGAGACGTGAACTCGGGACGCCGTCCCTCCTGGGGGCGCGCCGCGCCGGCCGAGGTGGCGGAGCCCTTGTATCGCGACTTCGTCGAAGCGGTCCGGGCGATGGACGTGACGGTTGCCGAAGGGCGATTCGGCGCGGACATGGACGTTCATCTGACGAACCAGGGGCCTGTAACCCTGCTCTTCGACGGCTAGGATGGAGCTGTCGTGGCTGCCCGTTCCTGGTCCGGTGTTTCGCACCCGTTCATGCGCCCTGCTGGCCGTCCCGGCGTCTCGAGGATTCTCGACGGGCGCCTTCTCATCGGGGAGTACCCGACGCCGGACGACATCGATTGGCTTCGCGACGAACACGGCATCCAGGCCGTCGTGTCGCTGCAGGACGACATCGATCTCACCTACAAGAGCATCGACCTGCCGTCGCTCGAAGGTGCGTACGCAAAGGCGGGAATTCCGCTCCATCGGTTCGGGGTGATCGATGGCGATCCGGATGATTTGATCCCGTCGCTCGAGGCGATCCTCGCGAGGCTGCACGAGCTGCTCGGCGAGAACCGTCGGGTGTACGTTCACTGCAACGCCGGCTACAACCGGGCGCCCAGCGTGGCGATCGCCTATCTGCACGCGCACCATGGGCTGTCGCTGGACGAGGCCCACTCGTTCGTCAGAGAACGACGGGCCTGTGCGCCTTACCTGTCGGCGCTCAGACGACACTTCGACCAGTGAGCGCGCCTACGGGCGGAGCGCGTCGAGTCGAGCGAGCATGTCGGCCTGCACGGCGGCGTACGCGGGGTTGCCAGCGACGTTCGTGATCTCGTCGGGGTCGAGGGCGAGGTCGTATAGTTCGGTGTGCAGGGGATTCCCGGCCGTCGCGATGCCCACGAACTCGGCGAGGGTATCGGAGGACGCATGGGACCCGGATCGACTCCTCGTACGGGTTGAACTTTCCGACAAGCCCGTGTTCTCCCCACATGAACCCGTGGTCGGACGTGAAGACTACGACCGTGTTGTCCGAGAGCCCCAGCTTCTCGAATTGTTTGAGGATGCGATCGACGGCCTCGTCGACCGCCAGGAGAGTGCGGTGTTGGTCGAGTCTGAGGGCGTCGATCTTCCCCGGAAGCGCCGGACCCGCGATGAATCGGAAGAACTGGACCCATTGCGGTTTCGCGGTGACGTCGGAGAAATAGCTTGGCGGCCGATGGAGCGGGTAGTTTGAGAGGTGTCCTGCATGCCGGTTGGCCGGAATCGCGGGCGCCCGAGGCGCAAACGGGGTGTAGGTCACAAGGAAGGGATCGTTCGCGTTCTTTCGGAGGAACCGGATGGCCTCCTTCTGCATCCAGTCGGTGGAGTAGGTTCCCGCGGAGAGCGTCTTGGCGAAACCGTTGTCGTTGATGCGAGCGCCGTAGAACTCACCGCCGCTCGGGTCGAGGAGCGACTTCCATTCGTGCCAGCCCTGGGGTGGGGTCAGCCCAAGGGATTCGGAGTTGTTCATGTACTTCCCGAACAGGCCGTTCGTGTAGCCGGCTCGGAGCCGAGCACGAGCTCGGTGATCTGGGCGGGCGTGGTCCCGGCGCACGGGGGGAAGCCCGGGGTCGCGCAGGGAGGGCCGCCGGCCGCGAGGTGAAGAAGGCGGCAACTCAGATCGTCCTGGACCAACTGCCCGAGGTCCTGCAGATCGCCGGCTTCCGTGCACCGCGCGTCGGCCGCGGTGGGCGTCAGAGCCAAGAGGAGCAATAGGTAGGGCGGTCGAGAAGGCGGCCGCCGCGGGGCCCAGCATGAGGACCTCCCCGGTCCGGATATGCAGGCATACGGCCAGTGGGCATTACGCCGAGGTGTTCAGATGCAGCACAATCGTGTTTCTCCTAGGCCGCGTTCGAGGCCGGGAGGCCGCACTGGCGGGCGCCCGAGCGGTCCCCGGGTGCGGCGGCCGCAGGCGCTCGTTACGCAAAAGGGCAGGAGGAGAGACCTGAATGAGCACCCGCACCGAAACCGACAGCCTGGGCCCGATCGAAGTCCCGAATGAGGCGTACTACGGCGCTCAGACCCAGCGCGCCGTCGAGAATTTCCCGGTCTCCGGGCAACGTTTTCCCCGCCGGTTCATCCAGGCGTTGGGTCTCGTGAAATGGGCCGCCGCGCTGGAGAACGAGGCTCGCGGGACACTCGAGCCCGAGCTCTCCCGCGCAATCGCGGACGCGGCCGAGGAAGTCATCGGAGGGGGCCGTGATGCCGATTTTCCCCTAGACGTCTTTCAGACCGGTTCGGGTACGTCGACGAACATGAACGCGAACGAGGTCATCTCGAACCGCGCGATCGAGATGCTCGGTGGCGAGATGGGTAGTAAGAAGCCCGTTCACCCGAACGACCACGTCAACATGGGACAGTCCTCGAACGACGTCATCCCTACGACCACACACCTCGCCGCCTTGCTCGCGCTGAAAGACGATCTCCTTCCAGCGCTCCGGAAGCTCCACGCAAGTCTCGGCAAGAAGGCCGGTGAATTCGCTTCCATCGCAAAGACCGGTCGGACGCATCTCATGGATGCGGCGCCGGTGACCCTCGGTCAGGAGTTCAGCGGCTATGCGGCTCAGATCGAGCGGGGCATTCGTCGCGTCGAGAGTACAGAGGCGCACCTCGCGGAACTCGCGCTGGGCGGAACCGCGTGTGGCACGGGTCTGAACGCGCCTGAGGGATACGCTGCCGCGATCATCGCGCGGGTCGCGGAACGCACGAAGCTGCCGCTCGTCGAAGCGCCGAACCACTTCGAAGCGCAGGGCGGGCGCGATGCGTGCGTCGAGACGAGCGGAGCGCTGCGCACGATTGCGGTGAGTCTCATGAAGATCGCGAACGATCTTCGATGGCTCGGCTCCGGTCCGCGCGCCGGCCTCGCTGAGATTCAACTGCCGTCGCTGCAGCCCGGTTCCTCGATCATGCCCGGCAAGGTGAACCCGGTCATCCCTGAGATGTGCCGGCAGGTCTCGGCTCAGGTCATGGGGAACGACACTGCGATCTCCGTCGGTGGTGCCCTCGGCGACTTCGAACTCAACGTGATGATCCCCGTGATCGCGCACAACCTCCTGGGCTCGATCTCGATTCTCACGAACGCCTGCACACTTCTGGCCGACCGATGCGTCGATGGGATCATCGCCAACGAGGATCGCTGCCAGCACGACGCCGAGCGCAACCTCCAGGTCGGCGCCGCCCTCAATACGGTGATCGGCTACGACCGGGCCGGTGATCTGGTGAAGGGAGCGGTCAAGACTGACCGGTCGATCCGGGAGGTGGCGGAAGAGGCTGGGGTCATGCCGGCCGACCGGCTCGCCGAGGTACTGGATCCTCTGAAGCTGACCCGCGGCGGGGTTATCTGAGCCGGAGGGACCGGACACACGTTGACTAAGGCTGAGGTCGCTCTCATAGTTGCCGAAGCCTACGCCGCAGGCGGCATTATAAATGAGTGTTCAGCGAGGCAGCCTCGACTCCGCCAAGCAGGCTCTGGTGCGCCCAGTGGCCGGGGATCCAGCCCGGCTCGTGCGGGTCTTTCGCGCCCTGCAGGAACTCGGAGTCAGTGGGCACGGCGACCTCGCAGAGCAGCTTCACGACGTGCTCGTCATCGGATGTCGAGAGTTCGATCTGCCCGTCGGGGTGTTGCTCAAGATCCGTGGGACGACGGCGTCGGTTCTCGGTGCGGTGACCCCGGACGATTTCATCGTCAGCTACTCGGCGTTCCCGCTCGCCGATAGCTACTGCGGCGCGATCGTGGAGGCGGGTGCTCTGGTCGGCTTCCCGGACACGGCTCAGGCGGTTTTTCCGACGTGGCCCAGTGATCCGGTTCTCCACCTCGAGTCGTACATCGGTGTGCCGGTTCGGGTGGCAGGTGAGGTGTACGGCGTCGTCAGCTTCGGTGGCCCGGAGCTTCGGAAGGAACCCTTCTCTGCGGAGGAGAAGGAGATTCTCGAAGCACTCGCCAAGCATCTCGAGGTCGTCCTCGGTGGTCAGGAGTACTTCGCGCAGGCCGTGACGGCGCTCAACGAAATATCGAGCGCGCCGATCGAGAGCCTCTTCGAGGCGCTCGCGATCAAGGCTGCCGAGCTTCTCGATGTCGAATACGTGCTCGTTTGCGAGCTTGACGGTCACGGGAAGGATCAGCTCAAGACGCGTGCCTATTTTGGCAACGGCACGATCCACTCGACGTACGAGCATACGCTCGCGGGGACGCCGTGCGCCGAGGTGATCGCGCACGGTGGGTTCCATTGTGCAGAGGGGGTCCGGGGTGCTTTCCCCGACGATCATGACCTCGTGACGCTGGGTGCCGAGAGCTATCTGGGTGCGGCGATTAAAAACAGCGAGGGCGTGACCGTCGGCCAGATCGCGACTCTGAGCACTTCGGTTATGCCGGCTTCGTCGCGCAGGGATCTCCTGATCGGGCTCCTCGCCTCGCGTGCCAGTGGTGGGTTCGAACGGGCGCGGATGGAACGCGAGCTCAAGGAACAGAGAGAGCTCTTCGAGCTCGCGTCGGAGGCCGGTCACATCGGTCTTTGGGACATGGATCTGATTTCACGGACCCTCCGGATCGACGCGACCGCGCGGGATATGCTCGGCATCGACGAGAATTGCCCCGACGCGCTGCAGGCATGGCGCGACGCGATCCATCCCGCCGACCGTGAGGAAGTTGGGGAGGTCATCGGCGCACACATCCGGGGCGAGACGGAAGCCTTTCTGGTCGAGCACCGGGTCGAGCGCAAAGACGGCACGACGCGGTGGGTTCTCGTCCGCGGGCGTGCGGTTCGCGACACAGCCGGCCGCGCCATCCGGACCGTGAGCACCGGCTTCGACATTACGGACAAGAAGGATCTCGAGGGCGAGCGTCAGCGGCTGGAAGCGAAGGTCCAGCAGGCCCAGCAGCTGGAAAGTGTGGGCGTCCTCGCCGGCGGTCTCACCCACGACTTCAACAATCTGCTGATGGGTGTCCTCGGGAACGCGGGCCTCGCCCGGCGCTCGGTTCAGCGCGGTTCTACGATCGACCAGAAGATCGCCGAGATCGAGATCGCGGCCCAGCGAGCCGCGGAGCTCACCAATCAGATGCTCGCGTACTCGGGCCGAGCACGCTTCACCGCTGACTCATTTGATCTGAACGGACTCGTCGAAGAGATGGCGCGGCTCCTGCGGACGGTCGTGTCGAAGAAGGCCGCGTTGTCGCTTCAGCTGGGGAACGAATTGCTGCCGATCGAAGCGGACGCGGCGCAGGTACGGCAGGTCGTGATGAACCTCATCACGAATGCCTCGGACTCCCTCGCCGATCAGCCGGGTGCCGTCACAATGGCGACCGGCATGAGGCACTTTGATCCGCACTTTCTCTCCGGCGTCGTTCCGGACGCCGATCTGACCGAAGGCCAGTACGCGTATCTCGAAGTGGTCGACACCGGTGTCGGCATGGACGACGACACGCTCGGGCGCATTTTCGATCCGTTCTTCACGACGAAGTTCACGGGACGTGGGCTCGGGCTCGCCGCGGTGCTCGGCATCATGCGAAGCCACGGCGGCGGAATCCGGGTGCAGAGCGCTCCGGGTGAGGGCACGCGCGCCACTGTGATCTTCCCCCCGTCGGAAGCCGAGGAGTCGATGCTCGAGGACGATCCCGGCGTCGACGACGACGCGTGGGAGGGGCAGGGCGCTGTCCTCGTCGTGGACGACGAGGAGCTCGTCCGGAACCTCATGGTCACCATCCTCGAGGACGCGGGGTTCGAGGTTCTGACCGCGAACGACGGCGTCGAGGCGTTGGAAGTCTTCGAGGCCAACTCCGACCGAATTCGGCTCATCCTGCTCGACATGATGATGCCGCGGATGAACGGGGAGGAGGTCTACACCGAGATTCGAGCCAAGAATCCCGAGACCTCGATCATCCTGATGAGTGGTTTCTCCGAAGAGCAGGCCACCCGCGGCATTCTGGGCGACGACGCCAAGTTCCTGAAGAAGCCGTTCCAGATCAACGCGCTCCTGGACACGATCCAGAGGATCCTCGACTCCTAGGGCGTTGTACTAGGACCCGGCAGCGACTCCCGCGCCCCGATCGTGCACATCAGACCGGGTCTCGGTGCCCGGCCGGACGCGTTGCGGGGCGGGGGGCGTCCTACACGTGGAGAGCGCGTCCGTCGACGGCCAGGGCTGCTTCCCTCAGTGCTTCGGGGAGCGTGGGGTGCGCGTGCACCGATCGCGCGATGTCTTCAGCCGACGCTCCGAACTCCATCGCGACGGTGGCCTCCGCGATCAGGCCGGAGGCCCCCGCTCCGACGATGTGGACGCCGAGAATCCGGTCGGTCCTGGCGTCGGCGAGGATCTTCACCGCTCCATCCGTCTCGCCCATCGTGCGCGCGCGGCCGTTGCCCGCAAACGGGAAGCGGCCGATCCGCACCTCGACGCCGGCGTCGCGCAGTTGCTCTTCGGTCTTGCCGACGCCCGCGAACTCGGGGTGCGTGTAGACCACGGCGGGAATCGTGTCGTAATTGAGGTGCCCGGCCTTACCGGCGAGGAGTTCAACGCAGGCCACGCCTTCGTCTTCGGCCTTGTGGGCCAACATGGGTCCGGGGATGACGTCGCCGATCGCGTATACGCCGGGGACGTTCGTTGCGTAGTGGTCGTCGACCGGGATGCGGCCACGGTCGTCGAGGGCGACGCCGATGTCTTCGAGGCCGAGCCCGGCTGCGTAGGCTCGGCGGCCGACGGCGACCAGGACGACGTCTCCCTGAAGTTCGGATGCGACGCCTTCCTTGTCGGTGATCTCCAGCGTCACGCCGGCGCCCTTGGTCGTTGCGGACTCCACTTTGGTTCCGAAGTGGAAGGAGATGCCCTGCTTGGTGAGCGACCGTTGAAGGAGGCCGGCCATCTCGACGTCCATCCCGGGCGTTATGCCCGAGGTGAGTTCGACGACGGTCACTTTGGATCCGAGGCGTCGCCACACCGAGCCGAGTTCCAATCCGATTGCGCCGGCGCCGACCACCAGGAGGTGCTCGGGCGGGCTCTCCAGGGTGAGGCCTCGGGTGGAGTCGATGACGCGTTCGCCGTCGAACTTCAGACTCGGCAGCTCGATGGGTACGCTTCCGCTCGCGAGCAGGATGCTCTTAGCGACGAGCGTCTTGCCGGCGTCGTCCCCGTCTTCGATCGCGACCTGGTTCGGACCGGAGAGCCGCGCCCGGCCCTTCACGTGCGTGACGCCGTTCTTCTTGAACAAGCCGGCGATGCCGCGCGTGAGGATCGTCACGACCTTGTCCTTGCGCTTCATCATCGCGGGGAGATCGAGCGAAACCTCGCCGATCTGGATACCATGCTCCTTCATGCCCCGGGAGGTCTCGTCGAAGAGGTGGCTCGAATGCAGGAGCGCCTTGCTGGGAATGCAGCCGACGTTCAAGCAGGTCCCGCCGAGCGATTTTTCCTTCTCGGCGCAGGCGACGCGCATCCCGAGCTGAGCGGCGCGGATGGCGGCAACGTAGCCCCCGGGCCCGGCGCCGACGACCACGAGGTCGAACTCTTCGTTGTTGGACATGGAACTCACAGACTGAGGAGAAGGCGAGCCGGATCTTCCAGCGCCTCTTTCACTCGGATGAGGAAGGTGACCGCCCCCTGGCCATCGACGATGCGATGGTCGTAGGAGAGGGCGAGATACATCATCGGGCGAATCACGATCTGGTCGTCGACCACGATCGGGCGCTTCTCGATCTTGTGCATCCCGAGGATACCGCTCTGCGGAGGGGTGAGGATCGGTGTGGACAGGAGCGATCCGTAGACGCCGCCGTTCGAGATCGTGAACGTCGCGCCCGAAAGATTTTCGATGGAAAGACGGTTGTCGCGCGCGAGGCCGGCGAGTCGACCGATCTCCTGCTCGACGCCGGCAAACGAGAGATCATCCACGTTCCGGACGACCGGAACCACCAGGCCTCGCTCGGTGCCGACGGCGACGCCCATGTGGACGTGCTTTCGATACACCAGGTCGGTGCCGTCGATCTGGGCGTTCAGCTCCGGTACCTCGGCCGCGGCGGCGCAGCAGGCTTTCACAAAGAAGGACATGAAGCCGAGACTCACGCCGTGCTTGGCCTTGAAGTCGTCTTTGTACTGCTTGCGCAGGCTCATGACCGAGGTCATGTCGACCTCGTTGAACGTCGTGAGGATCGCCGCGACGTGCTGCGCCTCGACGAGTCGCTTCGCGATGACCTGCCGAAGGCGACTCATGGGGACGCGTTCTTCGTCCGGGCCGGCTGGTGTTGTGGGGGTCGCGGCGGCCTGGCGTGCGACGGGCGCTGGCGCTGCCTTCGCGAGCGGTGCCGGTTTCGGCTCGGCGCCCGGCTTCGTGGCGGCCTCGAGAACGTCGCCCTTGGTGATGCGCCCCCCCGGCCCCGTGCCTTTGACGGTGCTCGGGTCGATCTTCTCCTCGACGACGATCCGGCGTACGGCGGGGCTCAGCGGTTTGGTAGGGCTCTCCGAGGCGGGCGCCGCTTCGGGTTCGGTGGCTGCTTCGCGTGTCGGTGCTGCCTCGGCTTCCGGCACCGCCTCCACCTTGGCGGGCGTCGGTGCAGCAGCGCTACTCGCTCCTTCCTCGATGGTGGCGACGACGTCGCCCACCGAGACGACCTCGCCCTCTGGGCGGAGGAGCTTCAGCGTGCCGGCGCACTCGGCGACCAACTCCATGTTGGCCTTGTCGCTCTCGAGTTCGAGGATGGGCTCGTCCATGGCAACGGCGTCGCCGTCCTTGCGCATCCACGTCCCGATGGTGGCTTCGGTGACAGACTCACCAAGCGATGGGATCTTTACTTCGAACGGCATCAACTGCCTCCGGCTTCGGCTCGCTTGGGTGTTTTCGTACCGGCTTGTGCGCGCTTCTTGCGCGCCGGCTCGAGGCGGGCGGGGGTGGGTGGGCCGTCGAAGATGGATGCGACGAGCGCGTTCTGCTCCCGCACATGGACGGCATAGGATCCCGCGGCCGGGCTCGCCGCGTCGTCGCGGCCGGCATACCGTAGCGGTCGCCCGTCTAAGACGGAGGGGAGCTTTTGTGAAATGTACCACCACGCGCCCATGTTGATCGGCTCGTCCTGCACCCAGACGATGTCGTTCGCGTTCGGATAGCGATCCAGTGCCTTGCGGATCTCGGTCTCGGGCAGCGGGTAGAGCTCCTCGACGCGCAGAGCGGTCACGCCGAGATCGGCGCGGTCCTGGCGGGCCTTCGCGATCTCGTAGAAGACCTTGCCGCTGCAGAACGCGATCGTGCGGACCTCTTTTTCCTCGAGTGTGACCGGGTCGGCGAGGAGCGGTTCGAAGCGTCCTTCGGTGAGATCCTGAAGCGCAGAGGTGGCCGGCTTGAAGCGCAGCAGGCTCTTCGGCGACATGACCACGAGCGGCTTGCGGAACCCGCGGAGCATTTGGCGGCGCAGGAGGTGGAAGAGCTGGGCGGCGGTCGTCGGTTGCACGACCTGGAGGTTGTCGTCGCCGCAGAGTTGTAGGAATCGCTCCAGACGCGCACTCGAATGCTCGGGGCCCTGACCTTCGTAGCCGTGCGGGAGGTAGAGTACGAGGCCGCTCGCCCGCTGCCACTTCGATTCCCCCGCGGCGATGAACGAGTCGATCATGATCTGAGCGCCGTTTGCGAAGTCGCCGAACTGGGCTTCCCAGATGCACAGAGTCTCCGGGGCAGCAGAGGAGAAGCCGTACTCGAAGCCGAGGGCTGCTTCTTCCGAGAGGGGGCTGTCGATGACCTCGAAGCGCGCCTGTGCTTCGCCTTCTGCGGTGATCGCGTTGAGCGGCGTGTGCGGCACTCCCGTCTCCTGGTCGTAGACGACGGAGTGTCGGTGACTGAAGGTTCCGCGGCGGCTGTCCTGGCCGGCCAAACGGATGGGCGTCCCTTGGCGCAGAAGCGCACCGAACGAGAGCATCTCGGCGCAGCCGAAGTCGATCCCCTTACCGCGGCCGATCATCTCGATTCGGTCGTGGTAGACCTTCGCGACCTTCGGGTGCGGGATGTGGCTCTCGGGCACTTCGCCCGCGCGTCGTGCGATGTCGGTCAGAAGTTCGGCGGAGACCTTGGTCTCGGCTCCCCGATCGTCGCTGGCCGGGCCGAGGCCCTTCCACGCGTCGCCGAAGCTGAACACTTCCTGGCGGGGCCGGAACTCGCGCGCGTAGTCGAGGGCGAGGTCGAGAACCTCGCGGACCTCCCGGTGGATGGCCGCCAACTCGGCTCCGGTGAACGAGCCTTCGGCGATCAGTTGCTTCTCGTAGATGTCACGCGTGCCGGGGTGTTTGGCGATACGCCCGTACATCACGGGCTGCGTGAAGGTGGGCTCGTCGGTCTCGTTGTGGCCGTGCTTTCGGTAGCAGGTGAGATCGATCACGGCGTCACGCTTGAAGCGTTGCCGGAAACCGACCGCGAGCCTGATCGCGTGCACGGCCATCTCGGGGTCGTCGGCGTTTACGTGGAAGACCGGTGACTCGATGATGCGGGCGATGTCGGTGGTGTACCGGGTCGGCCGAGACGCCTCGGGCGACGTTGTGAATCCGACCTGGTTGTTGATCACGACGTGAATCGTGCCGCCGGTGAAGTAGCCGGGCAGGTGGCTCAGGAGCAGCGTTTCGGGAACGACCCCCTGACCGATGAACGCGGCATCGCCGTGCGCGAGGACGGGCATCACCCGGCGGCGGGCCTTGTCGCCGAGCAGGTTCTGCTTCGCGCGAACCTTTCCCTCCACTACGGGATTCACCGCTTCGAGGTGGCTCGGGTTCGGCGTGAGCGACACATGGACGACCTGGCCTTCGCGCGTGTGGTGATCGCGCGAGTACCCCTGGTGATACTTCACGTCGCCGTCGCCCTGGACCCAGTCCGGTAGGAGGCTGCCTTCGAACTCGGCGAGGATCATCTCGTACGGCTTGCGAACTACGTTCGCGAGCACGTTGAGTCGGCCGCGGTGGGCCATGCCGAGGACGACTTGCTCGACGTCCTGGTTGGCCCCCTCTTCGATGAGGGACTCCAGCATCGGGATGAGGGTGTCGCCGCCCTCGAGCGAGAACCGCTTCTGGCCGGGGAACTTCTTGTGAAGGAATTGCTCGAAGGTCTCCGCCTCGACCAGCTTCGTGAAGATCTGGAGCTTGTCTTCGCGCGTGAGATTCGGCCGGTTCCGCGTGGGCTCCATCCGGTCTTCGAGCCACCCGCGTTGCTCGGAATCACGGATGCCGGTGAACTCGACGCCCATCGTCCCGCAGTAGGTCTCCTTCAACGCGGTCACGAGGTCGCCGAGCGTCGCGGGAGGCTCGCCGTGCAGGCCGCCGGGCTCGCAGGGGCGACTCAGATCTTCTTCTCGCAGGGAGTACTGACCGAGGTCGAGCAGCGGGTGCCACTCGGGCGGATCGCTCAGGGGATCGACGTTCGCGAGGAGGTGTCCAAGGTCCCGGTAGCCATGGACGAGCCCGAAGGTTCGCGGCCTGGGCGTCGTGCCGCTGGAGAGAGGGGAGGTCGCCACGGTGGGCGCGTGGACGGGGTCTCCCCCGCCGGCCTCGTTGCGGCCCAACTCGAGGCCTTGGAAGAACGCACGCCAGGTCGGATCCACGGATTCCGGGTCCTGTTGGTACTGCTCCTGGAGCTGGTCGATGAACTCCGCGTTGGCGCGATTCACGAAGTCTGGCGTTGACAAGTGTTCTCCTCTGCCGGCCGTTTGGCTCGGGTGGGACTGGTATCGAGAATCGTAACGGTTGGGTGCGGTGCAGACCAATCCATGACTCTCTTTTCTCGGCTCCCGGGCCGTGTTTGTTAAGGCCACTGAGTGTTTCGAGTCTGGGCAAGCCGAGCGGCAGTTCTGGTCGCGGGGGTGATGCTCCTGGCCACGGCCCAGCCACCGCTCTCGCTCGCGGAGGAGGCCGCGGGGGGCGAGTCGGCTCCTCGGACCGTCTCGCTCTCGGATTTCGATATCCGGGGTCCGTGGCGGCTGACTGGCGTCTCGATCGAGGGGCTGGGATGGTTCGAGGCCTGGACCATCGGATCCTCCCTACAGACCCAGGCGCGTCCCTGGTGGAGCTTCTGGAGCGACCACCCCGCGTTTGTTCCGGCGTACCTCTACGGGGACCTGGACATGATTCGTTCTCGGATGCAGGCCGAGGGCTACTACAGGGCCTTTGTGGAGGAGAAGATCGTCATCGTGAAGCCGCCCGGAAGGCGGCCGTCCTTGGCGAAGGAGGGAACGCCCGGCGAGATCGAAGTGCGGATCGAGGTCGATCCCGGACTGCCGGTCGTTGTGTGCAGCCTCTACGTTGACCTCGAGACCGTCACGCTGCCCGCAGATTCAGCAGCGGAGATTGCCAAGAAATTTCCGCTCGAGGTCGGCCAGCCGTTCACACGCGCCGGCTACCAGGCAGCTGCTCAGCGTTATGCCCAATATTTGGCAGACCACGGCTACCCGCAGGCCACCGTCGAACGACACGCCCGCGTGGACGTGCTAAGCCGCTGCGCCGAGGTGGCCTACGGACTCGCGGCGGGGCCGCACGCAGTCTTCGGAAAGACCACCCTCTCGGGACTCACCACGATCCCCGACGAGATTGCGCTGCGGGAGGTCGCTTACGAGGCGGGCAAGCAGTACGACGAGAAGCGGATGCGGGAGACGCAGAGTCGTCTCCGCGGCACCCGACTCTTTTCCGTCGTCCGCGTCGAGAAGGGGAAGGTCACGGACGACGGCGAGGTGCCGGTCGGCATTGAACTCACTGAGGGCCCGCCGCACGAGATCCGTCTCGGCGTTGGCTACGGAACCGACGATGGCGTCCGGGGGCTGGCGTCGTGGTGGAACTACAACTTCCTTGGTGGCAACCGACGACTTGGCTTCTCGACGAGGATCTCGCGGATCAATCGGTGGGTCGAAGCCTCGTTCGTGCAGCCGCACTTCCCGCGCCGGCGCGACACTGCCTCGATCTCGTTCACGCTCGGTCAGCAAGACGAGTCGACGTATCTCGACAACAGCTTCGTTGCGACGCCGAAGGTGAGTTGGTGGATCAACAAGAATGCGACCGCGACGACCTACTACACGTTTAGGTACGACAGCCTCTCGGACGTGACCGACGAGACCGTTGCAGACCTGGGCCCCGCCGGTCAGTTCCAGAACTCCGGTTTCACCAGCACGATCGGCCTCGGCATGCGCTGGCTGGGCTTTAACGATCCGGCGAATCCTACCAGTGGCCTCGGCCTCGCACTCGCCGGCGAGCTGTCCGGGGGGCGGCTGGGCGCGGACTTCGACCTGTTCCGGCTGCTCGGCCAGGCCGCGTACTACCAGCCTCTGTGGGGGGACCTCGTGTTCGCAGTGACCCTGCGGGGGGGCTCGATCGTGCCGTATGACGAGACGCCTCAGGTGCCGTTATGGGCCCGGCTCTACGCCGGTGGGAACGCGTCGTTTCCTCTGCGCGGGTACGGCAGGCGGCGTGTCGGTCCGCTGTCGGGTTCGGACGATCCCCTGGGCGGCCGAACCGCGATCGTCACGACGACGGAACTTCTCTACCCGATCGGCGGGCCCGTCCTCGGCGTTCTGTTCTTCGACGCCGGTGACGTCGAGTTGTCCGCTTGGACGATCAAGCCGGAGAACGTACAGAAGGGCGTTGGCGCGGGGCTCCGGGCGGTCACGCCGGTCGGTCCCGTCGAGATCGACTTCGGATTCGGACTGGATCACCCCGCGGGCGATTCGGTGTTTCAGGTGAACTTCACAATCGGGCCCCAGTTCTGATCATGTCTGCGCGTCGCCTAATGAGCTGGTTGTTCGTCGCCGTCGTGACGGTCGTCGTCGCGGTCGGTCTGGCGATCGCGCTCGTGTTGATCGTTCTGCCGATGCCGGCCACCCGCGAGTGGGTTCGGGGGGAGTTGGAGACGGTGTTGTCGTCGGCTCTCGACGATGAGGTGAGGATCACCGCCGTGCCCTCGCTTTGGCCGACGTGGATCACGCTGCAGGGCGTTTCGATCGGCGGCGACGACGCGGTCGTGCGCGCCGAATCACTGACGCTGGAACTCAGGATTCCGAGCCTTACGCCGCCGCGGCTCCGGGTGGACGTGGTGCTCGTTCAGCCGGATCTCGACCTCGTCCGCGAAGCCGACGGTCGGTGGAACGTCGAGAAATGGGCAGGCCCGGACGAGAGTCCGGAGCCCGCGGACGGGGGGCTCGGAATCCCGCGTTGGCTCGGGCGCGTCGGACTCGAGCTTCGCGACGGGCGAATCAGGCTCGCCGGGATGTCGCCGGAGCCGCTGCGTCTCTCGTCCCTCTCGGTCTCGGGACGCCTCTGGGTCGGAGTGGTGCGCGACTCGGTCGTCGAAGTCGACGCCCTGTCGGTCGCGCTTGGCGACGCCTCGCGCCTTGGACTCCACGGAACGTACGAGCTCGAGGGCGAGCAGCGCTTGCATGCCGTCCTCAAGGTGGACCCCCTGGTGGGCGCCGACCTCGCGGGGCTGGTTCCGGAGCTTCGCGACGATGCGAGAGTCGCAGGCACGGTGGAAGCAGAAGGAGCTGTGGATTATCCGAAGCTCGCGCTCGACCTTACGAGTGGCGACGCGCGGCTGGTCGGGCACGGAGCGCTCGAGTCCGAGAACGGGGACCAGGCCATAACCGTTTCGTTCGACGCGACCGAGATCGATGTCGCCGCATTCGTACACGGCGCGCCCGCCGGGGAGGTGACGGCAAAAATGGATACGTCGGCGTCGCTGCGCGGCGATGAGGTCCAGCGGATCGAGGGTCAGCTCACGGTGACGAAGAGCCGCCTATTCGACGTGGAGGTGGAAAACCTCAGCGTCCACGCGACCACGACGGACGGCGATGTCGATTTGAAGGTCGATGCGGCGACTCCCGACAACGGGGTGCGCACGTCTCTGCGTGGTTCGGTGCAACTTGCGGCTCCGCACCGCGCGCGGGCATCGGGAGACGTCGAGTTAAACGACCCCGCCGCACTCTCGGAGGCTCTCGGGACCTATCTGTCCGCAAGCAACCTGAAAGCGACGATCACAGCGGAGGTCGACGACCCGACGACCGACAGTCCGACGGGGATGCTCGACCTGAAGTTCGCGCCGGGCCGCCTACGTGGCGTGCCCGTGGATGGCGGTGAACTCAGCGCGAGGCTTCGGCCGGATCTGGTGAGTCTCGAGCGGCTCTGGATCGGCGCTGACCGTACGAACCTCGAAGGCCATGCGTGGGCGCAGCTCCAAGGTCCGCCGGATCAGCGCGCGGTGGGCGGCGAGATCCGCGGCCCGCTCAGCCTCGCGCTCTTCACGAATGCCTACGGCGTGGTCGAGACCGATCTCAAGTTTTGGGGACATCTCGAGGATCTCGGTCTCTCGGCTCTCGTCCAAACGAGCGGTCCGGTCGAGCTGCCGGGATTGGAAGGGACCTTCTCGTCGCGGATCGAGGCGACCGAACTTGGCGGAACCGGGGGGAAGGCCGATCTTGAGCTGACGGGCCTCTTCGCACCGGACGCGTCGGTGTCCCGGATCTTCGGTCGCGACGACAGGCAGACCACGGTGCGGGCCTCGTGGGCACGCGTGCCCACGGGCGACACCGCCGGACCGCCGCTTGACCGCGTCGAGTTCGATGCCCGTATGGGCGATGCGGCCAAGAGTGGAGGGAGCTTCCAGGCGGTGGTGCAGCGGCGCGGCGACCAGGCGCACGTCGAGGTGCCGGGATTGGAGATCCGTCCGGTGGTCGGGCCGGCGTGGCGCCTGGTGTCCCCCGCCAAGGTTGACGTCACCGCCGACGGCGTCGCGGTGCAAGACGTGCGCGTGGAGGTCGGGGGCGGTCGAATCGAGGCACAGGGGCACGTCGCGGGAGAAGCCGGGCCGCGCAACGACCTCGCCGTTCGGGTGAACGACATCGACCTCGCGTTGCTCTGCGAGCTTCTCGTCGTGGGCGACGAGTGCTCGGGGAAGCTCGGGGCGAGTCTCGATGTCCAGGGCTCGGCGGCACGGCCGAACGTCATCTTCGATCTCGGGATCGACGAGCTCGCCGCTTCCGGGCAAGACTACGGAACGCTGCGGGCGAGTGCGCGCACGGAGGGCTCCGGGCTCGCGATCGCCGCACGTATCGAAGGGGGCGACGCCGGTACGCTCGATCTGAACGGCCAGCTTCCGCTCGAGGCGGGAGGGCGGGCCCCGGCGGTTTCGATGAATCAGCCCGCGCGCGTTCAGCTTCGGGCGACGGATCTTCAGATCGACGTTTTTCGCGCGCTGGCCGGTCGCGCCGTGCGCCGGCTGGACGGCCGAGCGACTGCGCAGGTGGATCTTCGCGGGCCGCTTGCGGATCCGCGGCTCGACGGGAGCCTTACGATCGAGGACCTCACGTTCAGCGCGGCGGCTATCGGTGCGACGCATCGCCACGGGCGCGTTCGTCTGTCGATCGACTCGAAGCGGTTCAAGCTCGAGGAACTCACACTCGATGAGGGTGCGATCACGGCGGGCGGCGAAGTCCGGTTGGCCGGGGGCTTCCCGACAGCGTTCGATCTCTGGCTCGCTCTGGACGGTGCCGAGGTCGTGAGTCGGTCCGAAGCTGACGCGACGGCGAGCGGGCGCGTCGCACTCACCGGACCCGTCGATGCCCCGCATCTTGAGGGCGACGTGACGATCGATCGCGCGACCATCCGTCCGACGATCGCGCCCGGAGGCGGGAAGCCCGAGCCCGATCCGAGCGTCGTAGTCGTCCGAAGGTACGGAAGCGAGCCGGCGTGGACGTCCGGTGTTCCCCCTTCGCTGGGGGGCGAGGCCGAGAGCCGGCCGGTGCGTTCTCCTTTGGCCGATCCTCGGGCGAAGGCGGGCATGCCAAACCTCTACGAAGATCTCACGATGATCGTCGCCGTTCGGCTGGGGGGTCCGGTCGTCGTGCGCCGCTACGATGCGAACATGCGGCTCTCGGGTGAGGTGTATCTCACGAAGAAACCAGACGACGAGTTGCGGATTTCCGGCGGCATCGGCGGCAGGCAGGGCTGGTACATCTTTCAGGGACGACGGTTCGAGATTCGCTCGGCGTACGTGACCTTCAGCGGCGAGACGCCGCTCGATCCCTATCTCGATGTCTCGGCCCAGTACCGCACCGGTGACTATCTCGTCCGGATTCGCATTGCCGGAACCGCGAAGCACCCGAGCCTGGATCTCTCGAGCGATCCCGCTCTCGACCAGAGCGATATCTTGTCCGTCGTGCTGTTCGGCAAGCCGGCATCACAGCTGAGCGACTCCCAGGGGCAGGTTCTTCAGAGTCAGGCGTTCGCGCTTCTGGCCTCGTACGTGGCGCCGGCACTGCAGCGGTCCGTGCTCGACACCTTGGGCCTGACGAGCCTGACCTTCTCGATGCCGACCGGTGACACCGCCGGTACGATCGGGGTCGGGCGCTACATCGGCGAGGACCTATTCATCTCCGTCGCGCGTGATTTCGGTGGTCCGAGTGGGGGCACGAGTCGGCAGCTCCAGGGGCTCGTGGGTTCGTCGGTGACGATCCAGTACTACCTGACGCCGTCGGTGACCCTGCAGGGCGCGTCGTCGACCGAGGGCGAGAGCAGTGTAGACGTGATCTGGCACCGGCGGTATTGAAGACACATGAAGGGTCGCATCACTCAGGTCGATCATCTCGGAATCTACGTCACCGACATCGATGCCGCCGTGCGATTCTGGCGCGACGTCGTCGGTCTCGAATGCACGGGTCCGGAGGACAATCCCGAACACGGCATCCGGTTGGCGCACGTTTGCGTGAACGGACTGGAGTTGGAGTTGATCGAGGCGCCCGTCGAGAAGACGCAGCTTCGGCACATGCCCTACCAGGGGCCGGGGATCTACCACGTAGGTCTGCGCACCGACGACGTGCCGGCTGCGATGTCCCGCCTACAGGAGGCCGGGCTTCGCGCGCTCGACCCCGAGCCGCGAGAAGGCGAGGGCATGCGCGTTCAATTCGCGTCGCCCGACGGGCCGAGCCAAGGTGTGATGATCGAGGTCGTGGAGCGCCTGCGGCCCCCACCGGCGGACCGGAAAAGCTGAGCTACTTCCCTTCGAGTGCGTCGCCGACGAGTACCGAATCGCCGTCCTGATTCGTGCAGGTCGTGCGACAGCGGAGGCGGCGCTGTTCGGGTAGGAGCTTCACGATCTCGGATGTCGCCGTGATCGTATCGCCGATGAACACGGGGCGCAGGAACCGGAGCGTCTGCTCGATCGAAATGGCGCCGGGCGTTCCCAGCAGGAGTCCGTTGGTCGTCGACAACAGACTCGCGGTCAGCATCCCATGGACGACCGGGCGCCCGTAGCGACTCTCGCGGGAGTAGTCGCCGTCGCGGTGGGCGGGATGCTCGTCTCCGCAGAGCGCGGCGAACTGCGCGACATCCTCGGCTGTGAACGTCTTCGTGAACGAGGCGCGGTCGCCGATTCGGAACGCCTCGAAGGGCTTGTCGTTGTAGGGGGTCATCGTTCTGCGGCAGAGCGCGCTCCGCTCTGGGCGAGAAGGTAGCCGGGACCGGCTCGGGCGGTCAATCGGACGTGGGGGGCTCGCGCCATGACATCGCTCGCGCGGCATGCGAGTACAGGCCCGAAGATGAGTCTCGTGGACCTTACCCGTGCGCGGCTGCGCTATGATCTGCTCCTCGGCTGGGCCGGGCACGGGCGTGGCCTGGGGCGGACGTACGCGGCGGCGGTCGCGCGTGCAGACCTTGCGCTCGATGCGGCCCGAACACGCGTCGCCGTCGAACGCATCCAGCGTTGGACGGGGATGTCGGCCGCCGCGGCACGGGGCACGTATTACAGCTCCCTCGTCTCCGAGGCCCGAGAGGAGGCGGACAGCGCCCTCTTCATGCGCGATCCCGGCGCCTTCGCGCGCTGGCTGCCCGACGCAACGGACGTGCCCCGCCCGGAGGGCCCGGTCCTGTATGCGACGCTGCACTTCGGACACCCGGTTCTGAGCTGTGTCTACCTCCGTCGCTGCGCGGGTATCGACGTGCGTCCGATCATTCGCGGGCTGGACGATGGCAATCCGATGGCGGATCCGAAGCGCGGGTGGGGACAACGGAAGGTGGGTTGGACGCGCGATCTTCTCGACGGGGCCGTCTTCGGCGTGGATGGTCTCGCGACCGTGCGCGCGCGTGAACACCTGCTGAACGGCGGCGCTGTGTTCGCTGCGTTGGACGTGCCCGGTGACGTCTCGGACCGCAGCAGCACCGTCGACGTCGGCGGAGAGCGGCTTCGGTTCTCGACGGGAGTCGTGTCGCTCGCGCAGATGACCCGGAGTACGATCGTTCCCGTCGTCGCCGTAAGTGGGACGG
This sequence comes from Candidatus Binatia bacterium, assembly GCA_029243485.1. NCBI lineage: Bacteria > Candidatus Binatota > Binatia (SeqCode) > Binatia bacterium. Next base: position 373,322 of record JAQWRY010000088.1, read on the forward strand.
AGCAGATGGGCGTCCGCTTTGGCACCCCCGTGGTCTCCACGGACGGAGATCCCTTCCCGGAGGTCTTCGCCGAGCTCAGCCGGTTCATCCTCGAGGATCCGGGCGAATGGTGGCTCTGGCCCTTCGTGCACGGGGACGGGTGAGGCCGCGTGGAAGTCGGGCTGGTTCCCAGGTACCGTAGAGACGCGAGTGGGATCCTGTACCAAACAGCGGAGGCGGCATGTCGGTTGAAGATCTGTACCCGGTCGACCGGGTGCGACACATGCCATTCTTCTACTATCCGACGGTCAACACCGATACGGATGTGCTGACGGATGACACACGAGGGGCCTTCACTCGTGACCTGACCGTTCGCAACGAGGGCCGGAAGGCGATCCTCTACCTTCACGTGCCGTTCTGCCGCACGCACTGCTCCTTTTGCTTCTACAACATCAACGTCGTCCAGGAGGAAGACCCGGTGATGCGCGCGTACACCGACGCGCTACTCGCCGAGATGAAGTTCTACAGCAAGACTGCCTACGCGCAGGGGCTGTCGATCGAGCACGTATTCATCGGTGGCGGGACGCCCACGCGTCTCCCGGATGCGCAGCTTCGCCGGGTTCTCGAGGGCCTCCGCGAGCACTTCGATCTGAGCCGCGTCGTCGATTTTACGATAGAGATGAACCTCGAGACGATGAGCCCGTCGAATCTCGAACTCTGCCACGAGCTCGGCGTGAACCGCGTGAGCTTCGGCTGGCAGACCTCCGTCCCTCGACTGCGGAAGTTCCTCGCGCTCGTGCCGTCGGAAGAGACCCTGGCGGATCGCCTGAGCCATCTCGAGCGGCTCGGCTACCCGCTGATCTGGGACATCATGTACGCGCTGCCCGGGCAGACCACCGAGGACTGGAACGTCGACCTGCAGCGATCGATCGAGCTCGGCGTTGCGTGCATCGACATCCACCGAACCGACCTCGTACCGCCGGCGCCTCTGTACCACCTGGTGCGGGAACGGAAGCTAGAAGTCCCGACGCAGGCCGAGGCGCTCGAGCAATATCTGCTCGCGTACCGCACGCTGATCGATGCCGGCTACGAGTTCAACACGTTCCAGCAGTTCAACCGGCCCGACGTGCCGAGCGCGGTGTCCCACTACGGACGCTACTACTATCGCTCGTCGCACGACCTGCTCGCACTCGGACCGGGCGCCATGGGCATCGCGAACAACTGGGCCTACATGAACGAGCGCGACATCGCGCAGTACGCCGGGCTCGCGAAAGAAGGCGGGCCCTTCCTGTCGTGCGCGCACCACGTGAGCGACCCGACCTGGCAGGAGCGCGACTTCGTGCTCGGCATGGGCCAGCTCTGGTCGGTCCCGAAGGATCTCCTCCGAGGCCCGCTCACGCCTCAGCAGGACGCGGCGCTCGACAAGTTGATCGGCCACGGCGCCGTCGTGGAGACCGAAGACGAGTACCGACTGGCGGATGACGCCATCGGGTATCACTTCTCGGTCGCCGGCGAATTTCAGACCAAACAGGAAGTGGGTCGGAACGTCGGCTACCTTCGCTCGATGCCGAGCGAGATCGTCTGGAATTCGTCCCGCAAGCGCAAGTCCGAGCGCGTTTAGCGACCCGCTAGTCGAGATATCCGAGAGCGCGGAGCTTGTCCTGCGTTCTCGTATCGACTTCGCGTTCCTGCGCGGTGCCGGGCTCGGCGGCGTCCATCGCGCGGTAGACGCCCAGTAGCTCGCGGCCTTGTGCGCGGAGCTCGGGGTCTTCGGCAAGGTTGTTCTGTTCGCCGGGGTCGGACCTGAGGTCGTAGATCTCGACCGGGTCTTCGAGGTTCTCTCGGCCGATCCACTTGTAGTCCTCGGTACGCGCCGAGAACAGGCGCCCGTCGGCGTGCTTCAGGGAAGGGCCCTCGGCGAAACGGACCGCGTTGCGCGGTGGTTCCCCGTGGAGCAGCGCCGGGGCGAGGCTCTCGCCGCCGAGGGCCTCGACCGGTGGAATCCGGACGAGATCGAGGAGGGTCGGCCCGAGGTCGACCAGGGAGACCTGTCCGTCCACGACGGCTCCGGCCGGGATCAGACCCGGGGCCCAGAAGACGAGGGGAACGCGGAGCACCTCGTCGTAGACGGTTCGCGAGTGGCCGACGCTGCCGTGCTCGCCGAATTCGTCGCCGTGATCGGCCGTGACGACTACGATCGTCTCGTTGGAAAGGCCGAGTCGGTCCAGAGTGTCGAACAGGCGTCGCAAGATGCGGTCGGTGTAGACGACTTCGCCCGCGTAGCGGTTGCGCATACGGGCCCAGCGCGGTTTCTCTCCGGGGAGGGGCTTTGCGTGGAAGACATCGTGCTCGGGCGGGGGCTCGTACGGGGTGTGGACCTGGTAGCTGTGGAGGAAGAGGAAGAACTTTTCGCCGCGGTGATGGCCGAGCCAACGAAGGCCGCGATCGAGCGTCTGCTCGATGTCCCCGCGCGCGTCCCACATGCTCAGGCCGCGGTTCTCGTAGTAGTCGTCGAAGCCACGTTCGAAGCCGGCTTCGGCGGCGAGCATGGCGTTCTCGGTGAAGGCGGCGGTCGCGTAGGAGTTCGCAGCGAAGATCTCGGCGAGCGTTGGCATCTTCGCCGGCAGGACGTGCTTTGCGTGCAGCACTTTGTGCTCGGCCGGATACGAGCTCGTGAAGAGACTCATGTGCGACGCGCTCGTGGAAGGGTAGGGCGCGAGGGCCTGCTGGAAGGACGCGCCCTCTCGCGCGCGGGCATCGAGTTCGGGCGTGAGCGGCTGTCCCTCGTAATCCCGGCCGACGAAATCTCCGCGCATCGTGTCCAGGGATACGAGGATCACGTTGCGCTGTCCGTTGCGGCCTCTCGACTGAAGAATCTGCGGATTGCCCCAGATGGGGACGCTCCAGTCGCCGACGGCAACTCCGGCTTCGGCCGGCTGGACTTCGGTTCGGAGCTCGAAGCGGACGTCCTGGCCGGAGAGGGCTGAGATGTCGACGCGTCGGTCGATCCAGCGCTCGCGTGTTTCTTCGGGGTGGACGACTGAGCGCAGAACTTCGCGGCTCCCGAAGTCACCGTTCGCGACGATCTGGAAGACGGTCGGGGCGGCGCCGACGTCAGCGGCGACCGAATCGATCGCCAGCCCCACGTGCAGGGTGGAACCGGGGCCGATCGCGATCTCTTTGGTTCGGAAGTTCGGGGATTCGTCCGGGATCGCCTGGCCGACGATGCGCACCCGAATCTGCTCGGTACGCTCGAGGTTCTCGGGGATCGGCAGCGTCAGGGTCACGCCCGGATGGTGCCCCTCGAGCACGATGGGAGGCGTGCTCTTCCACCCCTCGACGTCGTTGCTCATAAGGCTCGGCTCGAGCACGACGCGCCCCCGCGAGAGCTCCGCCGGGAGACGCGCCTGGACGTCGAGGGTCGTGCCTTCGGGGAAGGGCAGCGTCGAACTCAGCACATTGCGTCGCGTTGGACAGCCCAGAGCTGGTCGCGATTCGTCGGCGACGGCGCACCGGGCGGGCGCGCCCGAGGGGGCTCCGCCTTCGAGCTGCTGGGTGAGGCGCACCACGGGCTGGAGCGCCACATCGTTCGAGCTACGGCAGGAGGCCGAGCAGGCGAGGAGCGTTGCGACGAGCGCGAGGAGCGGCTTGCGGGTGACGACGAATTGCATGAAGTGCCGCGGCCGAGATTAGCCAGGGCGGTCGCGCCTGTCGAGGCGGCGGCGCCTACGGGAGGACGACTTCGATGATCGTGCGGTTGTCCGACACGATGCCGGTCGTCGGGTCGACGCTCCGGACGGTCGTGGTGCCGGGGGCGATGGCGATGACGCGGCCGGGCCGGTTCCCGAAGCTCTGGACGATCGCCACGGCGGGGTCATCGCTGATGAACTCGACGTAGCGCGTGACCGTCTTTTTGCCGTTGTCGTCGAAGTGACCGCGCGCGGTCACGCGACGATGCTTGCCGATCTCGATGACCCGACGGTCCGGCCGCATCGTGATGCTCGCGAGGAGCGAGCTGATCGTGATCTCGGTGCTGCCGGATTCGCCCGTGCCGAGGCTTGCCGTGAGCATGGCGGTGCCGATCTTCGAACCGCCCAGCGCGAGGCCTTCCTCGCCTTCGCGGTCGCTGATCCGGGCGATATCCTCGTCGGTCGACGTCCAGGTGACGTCCTTCGTGACAATGCCGTTACCGCCGTCGCTCAGTTCGGCGATGACACGAAGCTTCCGCCCGGTGCTGCCGCGGATCGTCTTCGACTTGGGTACGACGCGGACGCTCGTCACCCCGCCGGCCACGGTGACGGTCGAGATCGCGACGTGGCCGCTCGCGGCGGTCGCGAAAATGAAGGTCTCGCCGTCGCTGAGGAACTGGACGAGCCCCTTTTCGTCGATGTCGTTGACCGTGGCTACCGCCTCGTTCGTGGAATTCCAGGAGACGGTGTTCGTGGCATCGCTGCGAGCACCTCCCGCGTAGTCGGCCGCGGCACGGAAGCGGCGCTCGCGCAGGGCCTTTCCGTCGAACGTTTCGGGCGAGATCTCGAGCCCGGTGATGTCGCCGGCGACCTCCACGATACTCGAGGCGAGGAAGCCGTCGCATTCGATCCGGATGGTCGTACGCCCGCCGATTTCGATTCCGGTGACGAGCCCCTTGTCGGTGTCGTTGTTTACGGTGGCAATCGACTCGTCGTCGATGCTCCACTCGCAGCGGTCGCTGATGACGCCCTTCGATTCGTCGGCGAACGTCGCTCGCGCTTTGTACTCGCCCGGAGTGCCAACCTGGACGACCCCGCCGTTCGCCTCGTCGACTTCGACGGAGACGACGTCGCCCTGAACCCGCAGGTTGCTGACCTCGGCGGAGGCGAGCCCACGGATCGGGTCGGTCGCGGTCAGGGTGGTGACGCCGCTGTCGACGCCGAGGACTTCGCCCTTCTCGAGCGGATCCTCTTCTTCTGGTGCGGGCGACCCGTTTCCGACCTCGGCGACCGTCGTGTCGAGGACGGCCCAGTCGACGACATCGCGCAGATTACTCGTGAATTTGCCGGTCGAGAGCTCGCCCTCGGCCGTGGCTTTTCGCCGCTGGTCGCGGATGACCTTGAAGGTCGTGGGCTTCACCCGAATCGCGACGAGGGTTCCCTCGACCACGAGGGTCGCGGGCGGCGATGTGAGTTCGTCTTCTTCTCCCGGGTTCCGGATTGCGACGATGCTCGCGGTCCCGTCGGCGAGCGTGCTCAGGACGCCGTCTTCATCGATCGTAGCGATGCCGGCCGGCGCGATCTGCCAGGTGACGTTCCCCGAGATGTTGCTGCGGGTCCCGTCTGCCCGGCTGCCGTAAGCTCGCACGGGCAGCGTCATCAATCGGCCGAGCAGGATTTCCTCGGGTTCGACGGAGACATCGAGGACGGCGCCGCCGACGTTGACGACCACGGCGCCAGAGACCACCCCGGTGCTCGGTTCGGTCGCGAACAGGGCCGTTTCGCCGACGGTGATGCCCGTTACCTTCCCGCGGTCTTCGTTCGTGTTGCCGACGACGGCGACCGAGGGGTGGCTAGTGGACCACGTGACGACCTTGCGGAGATCCGGGGTGGAGAGGCCGCTGCTCAAGCGTCCGAAGACTCTGGCAGTGCGCTGATCGCCCACCGAGACACTGAAGGGGGCGGGCTCGACGTCGAGCGACACGAGGACGCCCGAGACGAGTACGACGATGTCCTCGGTCGTCGTGAGGGCGCGCTCTTCATCGGTCGCGCGGAGGGTCACGAAGCCATCTGCGAGTCCTTCGACGTCCCCCGCGTTGTCGCCGCCTTCGGTGATGTCGATTACGCCGACAGGGCCGAAGATGTCGAACTTCACGTCTTTGGTGATGTTCGTGCGCGAGTCGTCGACGCGATAGGCGTAGACTTCGACCGCCGCGACCATCCCGGCGCCGAGCGTCGTCAAGTTGGGGACCAGGAACTCGACGTCGAAATCGATGTGCGTGATCTCGGCTTTGATCTTGGTGCTGCCGTCTTCGGCCGAGTTCTGCAGTCCACTCGGTGCGTGTGCGGCCGTGATGATGACCTCTTCGGTTGGTTGAAGTGGGTTCACGAGGCCGGTCAGGCTGACCATGGCGGCGGACCCGTTGCTGGAACTCCAGGTCACGTCCGGCGTGATGTCGGCCGAGCAGCCGTCTGCGTACTCGGCGCGCGCTTTGTACTGCTCGGGGATCCCGACGTCGAGATTCTTGCTCGTGGGCCGCGTCGTGATCGCGACGATCGGCCCGGCGACGATCGTGAGGACGGTGTTGCCCTTCGTCCTGCTGCCGCCGAATTCGAGAGCGGCGCGGATCTCGACGTCCCCCGGGGCCCGCGCCTCGACGAGCCCGCGGCTACCGTGCTCCGCGCTGACCTTGGCCGTGGACGAGTCGCCGGTCGTCCATTCGGCGACGGCGGTGATGTCCTGCGTCGTGCCGTCGCTGAAGACGGCGGTGGCTAAGAACTGCCGAAATTCGCACGGCGCCATCGTTGGCAAGGCGGGCGTGACGATCACCTCGTCCAGAACCGCGGCGGTTGCCGGCTCGGGAATGCTCAGGAGGAGGGGGAGGAACGAGAGGAGGCAGAGGAGCAGTGTGGCGCTGGGTCGACCGCGGGGGCCGGTCCCGCGCCTGAGGCTACGTAGTCCCAGGTGCATGTATTCCTGCTTGCTCAACTCGAATCATCGCGAAAGTTCCGAATCGAGTGATGTTGCAAGCGCAGTGCCACGTAGGGCACGAAACCACTGGGGGAGCGTGGCTCGAAACACCGACGAATTCGCGACGTCGGGCATTTTCGCAAGCTCCGGTCCTCCTAAAGGGTCGAAATGCGGGTGTATTTGAACGCCTGTCTCAGCCGGCGGTGCGCCAAGCGAAGCGAACGGCGAGCGGATCGTGGTCGCTCAAGGGGGTGCCATCGGGGCTCGTGAACTCATCTACCGCGAACTCCCACGAGAGCGCTTCGACCTCGACGCCGCCGCCGTTGCGGAAGGCCATCTTGTCGATACGGGCGGGCTCCGGGCAGTCGAGAGCTGCGCAGGCGTCGGTGAGTCCGGCGTCACGCAGGAGCCTCTCGTATTGGCTCTTGTCGGGCTCTTCGTCCGTATGGAGGTTGAAGTCGCCGCCAATGATCACGGCGCGGCCCGCTGAGAACGTCGTCAGGACGTCGAGCATCTGGGTGATGCCCTCACCGCGAATGCGCTCGTCGTTCGCAGAGCCGCCGGCTTCCATGTGGAGATTGTAGACGTCGATCTCGACACCGGGCGCGATCTGCGTGCGCGCGTAGCTGAATCCCTTGAACGCCAGGCAGTCGGCGGACGTGATGTCGCAGTCGTCCCACGCAACGCGCGTTACGGGGTCGAACGGGTACCGGGAGAAGCGACCCAGGCCGTCGGCGAGAAGCGCATCGGGGCGTCGCGGATCGGTGCCGAGCGGCGCCTCCGCCGGAATCGACAGGTACGGATGGTCGACTCGCGAGACCAATTCCTCGTGGTACGTCCGTGTCGGCGCGAACGGGTTCGGATCCGGCGTCTGCCAACTCTCCTGAACGAGGACGAGGTCGTACGCGTTCAGCTTCGGCCCGATGAGCGGCATGAATGTGGCCGGCATGGAGCCCGAGATCCCCTCGGGGAGACCCGCGACGTTGTACGCCAGAGCGGAGATCTCCCCGCTCGCGCCTGCCGTTGCGCCGGACTCGTTGGCCGAGTCCCCGCAGGCGCCGACAAGGGTCAGAGCAACGAGCGAGGCGAGGAATTGGCGGGTGTACGTCATGGCGGTAAGCATCCGCGCAGGCGGGCCCGGAACGCAAGCGCTCCAAGCCCGGCCGCGGGCGAAGCTAGTTCCGGGCGGCGCCCTCGAGAATCCAGTTGCGGACCCAGTCGATCTGCTGGTCGCTCAGCATTCCGCCGATCGGCATGAGCGAGCCGCTGCCCTCGCCGGTCAGCTTCGACAGGAGGTAGCTCGCGTTCGCGTCGAAGGGCTCGACGCGGTTCAGCATCACCATCTGCGTCGACATCATGTCGACGATGTTGTCGTAGGCGGCCCCCGGGGAGAGATCGAGGCCGGCCGACGAGGTTATGGGGTCGTGGCAGCCGCCCATCGCGCAGCTCGCCGTGAAGGTCGGGTTGACGTTTCCGGTGAAGGTCGACTGCGTCCCGGGCGGCAGGACGAAGCTGGCCGGGAGTGGGATGTTCTGTCCGATATCAACCCAGGCGCTTGGCTCGCACGGGGCCGTGGTGCAGGCGTCTGCGCCGAGGCAGTCCAGGAAGTATTGGTTGTCCGACGGGTCGTCTGCGTAGTCGATGTTCACGAACTCGCACCAGATGAAGGAGGGCGGGGCGCCATTGGTCTTGAACACGTTCCCGGTGAGAGTACCGGCGTCGAAGTTGTACGAGATGGCCCATTCTTCGGCCCCGACGGTCCGCTGGATCAGGTAGCTCCTGGAGTCCGGGGTGAGCTGAATCTGAGCCTCGGCCTTTGCGGCGATGCCGACCGTTGCGATCCCCGCGACGGCTATGGCAACTCGGATGAAGCGTTTTCGAAGGTTCTTCTTCACTGGTCGCGTTCCTTTCTTCCTACCCCGGTAATTGGTCCTGTCTGCAGCGGGCGCCAATACGCCTTCCTGCTCGATACTGCCTAATAGAAGCGAAAGGAGAAAGTTAACTTTGGACAAAGGGTCTACGCGGTCGATTTCGAAGGGTGAATAGGGGGCCGGGCGGACTCAAGGACCCCTCCGGATTGCGGGCCGACGCATCCGGTCGATAGAGTCGCAGGTGATGGACCTCACCTTTGCCCCCGGCGCCGAGGAGTTTCGCGCGGATCTTCGGGCGTGGCTCGCCGAAAACGTCCCAGAGGGGTTCGGGACGGATGGCTTCGCGGATTTTCCCACGCTGGACGCGGAGTTCCAGTTCCTGCGCAGGTGGCAAGGTACTCTCTCGGAGGCGAAATGGGTGGGGGTGCACTGGCCTTCGGAGTACGGTGGTCGCGGGACCGGCCCCGAGGAGAACTACCTGCTCCAGGAGGAGATGGCCGCGGCGCGGGCCCCGGAGGTCATCAACCGGATCGGGGTGAACCTGGTCGGTCCGTCCCTCATGACCCACGGGACCGAGGAGCAGCGCCGGACATATCTCGCGCGGATCCTGTCCGCTGAGGACATCTGGTGTCAGCTCTTCTCGGAGCCCGGCGCCGGATCGGACCTCACGTCGCTCACGACCCGCGCCGAGGTCGACGGCGACCACTTCGTCGTGACTGGCCAGAAGGTGTGGACGAGTTGGGCCCAGTACGCGGACTACGGGATCCTGCTCGCCCGGACCGATCCCGACGGAAAGCGGGCCCGCGGAATCTCGTACATGGTCGTCGACATGCGAAGCCCGGGGGTCGAGGTGCGACCGCTGCGGCAGCTGACGGGCAGTTCTGAATTCAACGAGGTGTTTCTCGAAGGTGTGCGAGTCCCGAGGGCGAACCTGGTCGGCGAGTTGCACAAGGGTTGGTCGATCGCGCAGACGACTCTCGCGCACGAGCGCGGCACCTCCCCGCGGCAGCTCGTCATTCACCGGATGTTGCTGGACGACCTCGTGGGGATCGCGGATACGCTCGCCGCGGACGACCCGCGGCGCGCCGAAATCGCGCAGGCGGCGATCGAGGTGCAGATCGCGAAGCTGAACAACTGGCGCACGCTCACGCGGCGCGTCCGCGGCGAACCCCTCGGCCCGGAGAGCTCGTTCATCAAGTTGTACTGGAGTGAGATGAGTCAGCGGATGCACGACACCGTTATGAATGTGCTGGGCCCTGCGGGAATCCTCGACGGCGGTGCTCACGCAGTCGCGCGCGGACGCCTCCTGCGCTCCTACCTGTACTATCGCGCCGCATCGATCTTCGCCGGAACGAACGAAGTGCAACGGAACATCATCGCGCAGCGGGTGCTGGGTCTGCCGCGTTGAGGGGATACGATGGCTGATTTGCCGCTCGAAGGTCTGCGCATCATCGACATCGGAACCCGCATCGGGGCGCCGTTCGCGGCGACTCTCCTGGCGGACTTCGGGGCCGAGGTCATCAAGGTCGAGCAGCCGGGGCGCGGCGACTTCATGCGGACGATCGGCCCGTTCGAGGACGACTATTCGCTGTGGTGGGCGGTCGAGGGCCGGAACAAAAAGTCGGTCACGTGCGACCTCCGCAAGCCCGAAGGGCGGGAGCTACTGAAGAAGCTCGTCGTTCATGCCGACGCGATGGTGGAGAACTTCAAGCCCGGAACCCTCGAAAAGTGGGGCCTCGGCCCCGACGTGCTGGAGGAGGTGAACCCGGGTCTCGTTCTTTCGCGGGTGAGCGTTTACGGCCAGACCGGACCGTACGCGGCGCGGCCCGGACTCGATCGCAACGGGATCGCGATGGGCGGTTTGCTGCACATCACCGGCTACAAGGATCGTCCGCCCGTCCGACCCGGGATCATCATCTCCGATTATCTAACGGGGCTCTTCAATGCGTTCTCTCTCATGATCGCGCTTTACCACCGGGATGCGGGTGCGGGGCGCGGCGAGCGCCGCGGACAGGTCGTCGATCTCGCGTTGTACGCATCCGTCCTGCGTCTCATGGAGCACACGATCCCCGTGTACGATCGACTGGGCGTCGTGCGTGGGCGCGAAGGGAACCGGCTCAAAAACTCCGCGCCGCTCGACAACTGGGAGACGAAGGATGGCGAGTACGTGAGTCTGATCGCCGCGGGCGACGGGTTGTTCCCGCGCCTCGCAAAGGCGATCGGTCGCGCAGACCTTCTCGACGACGAACGTTTCTCGACACTGAGTGCTCGGGTGGAGCATTCGGACGAGATCAACCAGATCGTCGCGGACTGGTGTGCGGCCCGGATGGCGGACGAGATCGAAGCCGTCGCCCTAGAGAACGACGTGCCCTTTGCGCGCACGATGAGCGTTGCGGACATCTGCGCCGACCCGCATGTCGCGGCGCGGGGGGACATCGAGACGGTCCAGGATCCGGTTCTGGGGGCGGTGCGGATGCAGGGCGTCTATCCCAGGTTTTCGCGGACTCCCGGCGAGATCCGAAGCGGCGCGCCTCGCCTCGGCGAGCACAACGAGGAGGTGTACTCCGGTCTTTTGGGGCTCTCGGGGGACGACCTTACGAACCTGTCGCGCGACGGTGTGATCTAGAGCCGACGCCGCTGGTTCGGTCCGGAGCTCGTCGGCAACCTACTAGATCTCGTCTACCCCGGAACGCTCCGGGCGTGGTATCTCCCCCAGCGATGCTTCGTTTCCCGATCGTTGCGGCCTTCGCGGTGTTGGCGAGCGTCGTCCCTTCCGCCTGGGCGGGTCCGACGGATCAGGAGTATCCGCTCGACGTGGATCTCGGTGACCGGATCGATCCGGTTCGGCCGGGCGACGACATCGTCTACGAGATCGAGGTCGAAAACTTCACGGAGAGCAACGCGGAGGGCGTCGTGGTCACCGATCATCTCCCCCCGGGGACGACGTTCGTCGTCGCGCACCGTGAGCCCGACTGGGCGGTGGTGCCCGCGATCAGCGACGGGGACGAGGTTCGTTTCGAGCTCGGTGACATCGCGCCGTGCGATCAGGCCGATACGCCGCGCTGCCGCGACCTGTGGGTCGTCCTGCGTGTCGATGCGGCTGTCGCGAACGGAACCCTGCTTTTGAACCGGGCAACGGTGGAGTCGAGCGATTCGACGCTTCCCATGAACGAAGCGACGACGGTGACGATGGTGTCTTCCGCGGCAATCCGGTCGGTGAAGCTGAACGTGGGACGCCCCGGCCGCGATCGCGCCAAGGTGACGGCCGATCTCGCTCGCTCGGGTTTGCACACACCGCTCGATCCGCCGACCCCGACGGTGGACCTGACGCAGGGCCTTTCGATCCAGTTCGGTGTTCCCGGCGAGGTGCCGCTGTTCGAGTTGGACCTGCCGGCAGGGGAGATGGTGTGCTCAAACGCAGAGAATCCACTGCGCCGCGTGCGGTGCAAGCTGCGCGACAAGCGGCTGTGGAAGCCGCTGGGCCTGAAGAAGCTCGACGTCATTCTGCCGGGCTACCTCGCGGCGCAGCGCAACAACGCGCAGTTTCGCTTGAAGCTCGCGGGCCTCGACATCCCCTCCGACACGGGTCCGGCATTCGAGATCGTTGTGGAGGCGGGCGGAGCGATCTACACCCATGAGGTGATTCTCGAACCGAACAAAAGCGGCCGCACGCTCAAGTACTCGAAGGGGCAGGGAGACCTTTGACCCCGCGGGGGCGACGGCAGTGAACTCCAGGTTCCGGCTGGTCCTGTTTCTGCTGCTGGCCGTCGGTCTGCTCGTGGGAGGCCAGTGGCTTCGTGCCGCAGCCGGAATCGAGTTCTCCGCGGACTCCGTGCGGGCGTGGGTGGAACAGCAGGGCTGGATGGGCCCGCTGGTTTTCATCGGTCTCGTCGCGGGTCGGCAGTTCATCGCGCTTCCCTCCGCCCTGCTTCTGTCCGCAGGTGGACTCGTGTTCGGTGGGGTCCTCGGAACCCTCTTCGGGTCGATTGGCCTCGTGGGGTCGGCGGTAACGACGTTTGGCCTCGCTCGCGGTCTCGGTGGCGAGAAGGCGAAGGCGCAGGTCGCCGCGCGCTTCCCGTTGCTCGGTCGGTACATCGAGTCGGCCGGGCCGCTGCTCGTGTTCCTTACGATCGCCTATCCAGCGGGTCCGATGACGGCGGTCTTCTGGGCCGCCGGATTCTCGTCGGTTCGGCTCGCGTCGTTTCTGGTCGCGGTGTCTCTCGGTAGCTTGATTCGGTCTGCGGCCTACTCATTCTTCGGCGCGGCGCTCACCGACGTCGGCTCGCCGGCGTTCTGGGTCGCCAGCGTGGGCCTCGTGCTTGCGCTCGTAGTGCCCATGGCGCACCCCGGGTTGCGTCGTCGGTTGTTCAGACCGGAAGCCCCACAGACCGCATGAGTTCGATGGCGTTGCTACGGCGAACCACGCCGGGCCGCATCTGATAGTCGAACGTCATCCGACCGTCTTCGAGATGATCCTCGAAGTGGACGTTGCGGATCTTCCCGGCGTCGCCCGTGTCGATCTCTGCGAGCGCGAGGTCGTGGGTCGTCACGAGTCCGAGTGCGCCGTGCTCGAGCAGTCCCTTTACGATCGCGGCGGCGCCGATGCGTCGGTCATGCGAGTTGGTGCCTGCGAGCACCTCGTCGAGAAGGAACAGAAGAGGCGGGGCGCTCTGGGCCGTCGTCATGATGTCGCGCATCCGATCGATCTCCGCCTGAAACCGTGAGCGCCCGTCGAGGAGCGAATCCTGCGTTCGGATCGACGCGCCGATGCAGAGAGGCGAGAGGCGCAATCGTCGTGCGCGCACGGTCGCGCCGGCGAGGGCGAGAACCGCGTTCGTGCCGACCGCGCGCAGCATCGTGGTCTTCCCGGACATGTTCGAGCCGCTGATGATGACGGCGGGTGTCTCGCCACCGAAGGTGATGTCGTTCCGGACGCAGTCGGCGACGGGGAGCAGGGGATGGCCGAGAGCTTCTGCGTCGAAGCACGCCTCAGAGGTGTCGATCTCGGCGAACGCGTCTTCGGGATGCTCGTAAGCGTGGCTCGCCAGAGACGACAGCGCCTCGATTTCTCCGGCTGCGTCGAGCCATTCCGCGACCGCGGGCCCGAACTGCTGCCGCCAGCGATCGATCCAGAACGCGCCGTGAACGGGCCACAGCAGCACGATCGCGATGGGCATGAACAGGAGGTTCCGCCCCGAGTCGTGGATCTCGAGCCGGCGACGAAGGCCGTGAATGGCTGCGCTGGCCGGTGTTCCGCCGGTCCTGAGCGCGAGTTGGAGTTCGGCTCCGCGCTTCGAACCCATCGGCTCGCGTTCGAGACGCAGGGCGAGCTCCGTGAGGAGGCTGAGGTCGCTCGCCGCCCGGTCGACGCCGCGCAGCGCCTCGGCGACCGTGCCGCGCACGAAGTAGAAGAAGCCCGCCTGGGCGAACACGGCGAGGAGGAGCGGCAGGCCCGTCGTCCGCCCGGTGCCGTAGAGAAGGAACGTCACGATCGTCAGGGTAGAGGCGATCGCGGCACCGATCGGGAGGCCGGCGGACTGCAGTGCCGGGGCTGCCTTCCCCCACGCGGCGAGCCGATCGGCGTCGACGGCCTTGCGGAGCTCTTCGCCGGCGAGCGCCAGATCTTCTCGAAGGTCGAGGCGTGGGCGCAGTTCTTCGACGGCCTCCTGGCGGGCGAGGATCTCTTCGTGGACCGACGGGCTGACGAGCCACCCGGCGAGGCGACGTTCGCCGTGACGCGTTCGCGCGCGCGTCAGCAGCTGGAACAACGATCCTTCGCCGAACAGGTCGAGGTCGGCGGCGTACAGGTGCCCGTCGGGCACGAAGTCGTCGCCCTGCGCTCCCTGGCCGCGCCACTTTCCCGCAAGGCGTGCAAGGCCGGACTCGTACAGCGCGGCGGCGCGGCGCGCGCGATCCTGCTGCTTCTTCACGCTCTCGTGCCATACGACGAGTGCGACGAATGCGATCGCCGGGGCCCACAGCCACGTCGACGACAAGAGCCCCCGGTCGAGCGCCGCGTAGGCCATTGCCAGACCCACGACCGTCGTTCCGAGGCGGATCCGAGAGATCAGGCGGTGCCGCTCGTTGGCCGCGGCGAGCGTCGAGAGGCGTTCGTCACGACGATGTTCGTATTCCTGCTGCGGGTTCGAGGTCGCCATCGAACGCACCGTATACGAATCGGGGAGGTAGAGCCCAGCGCACGGGGCCGCTCAGGGCTGCAGGGCGCCTTCCAGCGCCTGTAAGAGCCTGGCCCCCTGCTCGGGGGAGATCGAGTCGCTCGGCGCGAGGAAGACGTCGAAATACAGCATGAGCGAAACGTTCTCGTCGTCGACCTTGCGCAGGGTCTCGCCGAGCGCGTCGCGGGTCGCCTCGACGAGACGCGCTGCTGCATCGCCGCGTCCACATTGGACGCGAGCGACGGACGCGTTGCTCGCCGCGGCCACGACCAGGAAGAAGATGACCGCCCGCGCGGCGGCCTCGGCGTCGCCCAGGTCCGACACTTCGAGGACAGGCGTCTCCAACTGAGTCTGCGTGAAGCCGCCGATGTGGAGCTCCGCGCTCGCGCGCTCGCGCATCCATGCAGGCGCGCGCTCGGCGAGCGCACGGACGGCAGCGGTCCAGCAGGGCGGTTCGTCGATCACAGGCCTTCGGGGCGCTTCAGCTCGCCGACCGGGAACACGGGCAGGAGATTCTCTTCCTGGAAGCGTGGACCGTCGGCCGTGGGGACGAACCAGCCAGTCGGGCACATGGTCACGATCTCGACGAGCGAGAAGCCGAGGCCCTGTCGTTGGGTCTCGAGCGCCGCGCGGAGCAGCTTTTTCGTTTTTTTTACGCCGACGGGCGTGTGCACGGTGCCGCGTGCCACGTAGGCAACGCCCTCGAAGTCCTTCAGCATCTCCGGGAGGCGAATCGGGTGACCGTGGACGGCCGGGTCCCGGCCGCCGAGCGTGCTCTTCGTCTTCTGCCCCAAGACGGATGTGGCGGTCATGTGCCCGCCCGTTTCCCCGAACGCGGCGTTGTTCAGACAGATCGCCGTGATCTTCTCGCCCCGCGCGGCGGCGTGGATCACTTCCTGGATCCCCTCGGTCACCATGTCGCCGTCGCCCTGGAGCGTGAACACGAGTCGGTCGGGCAGAACGCGCTTGATACCGGTCGCCTGTGCGGGCGCCCGGCCGTGCATCGCCTGCTGACAGTCGACCTCCATCAATGCTGCGAACGCCGTGTAGCAACCGATGCCGAGGACACAGACGGCGTTCTCGCGCTCCTGCATCTCCTCGATGTTCTCCATGAGGACGCGGATGGCGCTGGGCTCGCCGCAGCCGGGGCAGAGCGAGTGGGTGTTCGTGCCGAGGAGAGGGGAGCGGGTGAAGACTTTCTGCATTTCGGTGGCCATCGTTGCTCCTTGCCTCAGGCGGCGCTGCGCGCGGCGTAGACTTCGCGCAGGCGTTCCAGAATGTGGATTGCGTCGATCTCAGGGCCGACGCCGAAACCCGAGCTGTCCATCGAGATGCCACCGATGAAGTGGACCGGTGCCCGGCCTTCCACGGCGAGCCGGACATCCTGCACCATCTGCCCGGCGTTGTTCTCGAAGACGGCGATCGGCAGGCCGTGCTCGGCGACGTTGCGGAAGGTGTCGTAAGGAAAGGGGACGAGCGAGTAGGGGCGGACGAAGCCGATCTTCATGCCTTCGTCGCGGGCGAGCTTCGCGGCGTAGCGCGCGAACCTCGCCGGAACCCCAAACGCGCTCACGACGAGTTCGGCGTCGTCGAGCCACTCGGTCTCGACCCGGACTTCTTCGGCGGCGATCTGTTCGTGCCGCGTAACGGCGATGCGCATCGGTGCGGTTACGTCCGTGCGGGTCTGGCCATTCGGGAGGGTGGAGCCGTCGGGGGCTTCTCTGATGCGCATGCCGAGCGAGGTGAGAAGTCGCGGGGCTCGGCCGCGTGCGCCGTCGGTCGCCCAGTCCTTCTCGGGCAGTGGCCCGAGAGCATCTTCGGGGGGCTCGAAGGTCACGGTCTCCGACGTGTGACTCAGGATGAAGTCACCGAAGATCATCACGGGGTGGCGCCATTTCTCAGCGAGGTAGAACGCGCGGTAGGCGGACTCGACGGCCTCTTGGCCGGTGGACGGTGCGAGAACGATCGCCCGATTCGAGCCGTGCCCGCCGCCGCGGGTGCACATGTTGTAGTCGCCCTGGCCGCGACCCATGTTGATGATCACGGCCGGGATCCGCCCGAGGACCATCTCGGAAAGGCTCTCTTGCATGAGGCTCATGCCGTTGGTCGTCGAGGCGATCATCGACCGAACGCCGGCGCCGGTCGCGCCCCAAACCATGTTGATGCCTTCGAGCTCGGACTCGACGTTCACGCACACGCCGTCGACCTCGGGCATCCTCTTGGCCATGTACTCGAGGACCTCAGTGGACGGGGTCATCGGGTAGCCGCAATAGAACCGGCAACCGGCCCGCACGGCCGCTTCGGCGATTGCGTGTCCCCCTTCGAGAAACGCGCGCTTGGAATCGCTCATGCGGAAACCTCCTCTTGGGTGCCAGGACGTCCACGGTAGACCTCGAAGCAGTAGTCCGGGCAGATCTCGGCGCAGAGTTCGCAGCCGGTACACCCATCCTGCAGCTCCGGATAGCGGAACCCGATCTGGTTCACGGTCTTCGACATCACGAGAACCTTGGGCGGGCACACCGGGATGCAAAGCTCGCAGCCTTTGCAGACATCGGTCAGAATGCGGACGGAGCCGACGGACTTGGCCATCAGTTTATCCAGGCCGGGTATCTGTCGGCGAGAGCCTGGGCGGCTTCGGCGCCCGCGGTCAGGCATCCGGCGTTGGTCGGAATTGTGTGGTGGCGGTACGGGGGCAAGAGCCCGGGCAGCGACTCGACCAGAGTGTCCACGGCGACGAGGCCGGTGAGTGTCGCAAACGCGCCAAGCGCGACCAGGCTCTGTCCCTGTGGGTTGTTCCGCTCGGCGGCGATGCCGGCGGCGTCGACACCGAACCACTCGCAGTCGGGCCGGCTCGGCGGCTCCGCGATGATGGATTGATTGTAGAGGATTGCGCTGCCGGGCCGGAGCTTGGCCTCGATCATCCCGAGTGCGGTCGGGTGCATCGCGATGGCCGCCCAGGCATGGGGTACCACCGGTGGCGCTTCCACCGGTCCGTCCGCGACCACGACGGTGCACTCACTCGAGCCGCCGCGCATCGTCCCGGAGAACATGCTGAATTGCATCACCTCGCGTCCGGCCATCATTCCGGCCTGCGCGAGCATCTTGGCCGCGAGCTGAACGCCCTGGCCCCCGATCCCGGTCAGAAGAATCTCTCGATCCATTTCTCGATTACCCGTCCTCGGCGGGGTGGAGCGTCCGCCGAACGTCTCGACGCACCGCTTCGCGCCGTCAGACCTGCTTGCACAGGCTCTGCGACCCTCGTATACCGGATTTCCACAACGTCGAGCAGTGCGTGCAGTGTGCCCTCGGGCACATTTAGGACGCTTTCCGGCTCGGCTCACTCCCATTTCCAGTCTACTGCCTCCCCGAGAAGAAACGTCCGAATGAGTCAGGATTCGCTCCCTACCGTATTGCTGCCCGGCGGCGGCGGCGACGCGGCGATCGGTGCCATGCGATCGCTTCGGCGCGCAGGCTTCGAAGGTCGCATCGTTTCGACCGACGCCAACCCACTGTCGACTGGTCTCTTCCTGGCGGACGCACAGCATGTACTGCCGCCGATCTCCGACAGCACCTTCTTCGAGCGCGCGCTCGAAGTGATCGAGAAGGAGAAGATCGACGTGATCTTCCCCACCTCGGGCTTCGACACGCTGATCTACAGCCAGAAGAAGAAGGAACTGCAGGAGCGTGGCGTCGTCGTCGCGATGAGCGATTGGCCGGCCGTGGAGTCGTGCGTCGACAAGTGGGCGTTTTACGAGAAGACCCGCGATCGCTTCCCGATGCCGAACACGACCATGAAACCGGCCGAGCAGACCGAGTTCCCGTGTTTCGTGAAGCCAGTGCGGGGCAAGGGCGCCCGAGGCATCGCGATGTGCAAGGACGCAGACGAGCTCGCCTACCAGGTCTCGCAGCGCGATGATCTCATCATCTCGGACTACCTGCCGGGAGAGGAGTACACGATCGATTGCCTGTCCGACCTGAACGGCAAGCCGCTCGTGGCGGTTCCGCGTGAGCGCATCGCCGTCAAAGAGGGAATCTGTGTCAAAGGTCGCGTCGTTCGCGACCCGGAGATGGAGAAGGCCTGTTCCGATCTGGCGGCTTTCTTGGGCCTCCAGGGGCCGTCGTGCATTCAGATGAAGCGCGCCGCCGATGGGAAGATGCGCTTCCTCGAGGTCAATCCCCGCATGGGTGGTGCGACGATCTTCGCGACGCTCGCCGGGGTGAACATCGCCTGGCTGCTGCTCGAACTAGCGCAGGGGCGCGAGGTCGAGATCAAGCCGTTCCGCGAGATCACCATACTGCGCCACTACGAAGAGGTGGTCGTGGAAGAGAAAACGAAATGAGGAGTCTGAGATGAACGTGCTGGTTTTTGGAGCGCATCCCGACGATCTCGAGATCGGAATGGGCGGAACCATCGCCAAACACGTCGAAGCGGGCGACGAAGTCGTCATGGTCGTCGGGACGGTTCCTTCCCAGGCCGCGCGGCGCAAGGAAGAGGCGCGCAAGGGGGCGAAAGTCCTGGGCGGCAATCTGCGCTTTCTCGAAGTCGAGTCGGACGAATTCGAGTATAACCGCCGTCTGGTGGGCCAGATCGATCGGCTTCTGAAGGAGATCGACCCGGAGCTGATCTACACCCACTGGGATCAGGATTCGCACCAGGACCACAACAATCTGTCGCGGGGCGTCATGTCCGCTACGCGCAAGAATCGCTGTTCGGTGCTGATGTACGAGCAGACGATCCCCGGCGGGATCGTACCAGGTGGCTTCAAAGCGCAGTCGTTCGTCGACGTTTCGGCGCACATCGATCGCAAGATCGAGAGCATCCAGGCCCACGAGTCTCAGCACGAGATCAACGGTGATCTCTGGCTCCAGGGCGTGCGTGGCCGCGCGAGCTACCGAGGCTTCCAGATCAACGTCGCCTACGCCGAGGCTTTCGAGATCATCAAAGAGATCGAAACGAACTTCCGGTATCGATCGTAGAGAGAGACCCACGAGTTCGCTTGTCGCAGCTTGGGCCGTCAGTAGAATGTGTCGATGGGCACCATGGACACGCGGCCGGCTGTCGATCTCCCGCTCAGGGGGCAGGTCCGCTCGGCGCGCAAGCTCCAGGCGGGGCTTCGCCGCCTGGGCTGGCCCGACGACTGCATCGAAGAGCTGCTCGACTCCGCCCGCTCCTTGCGCTTCGAGCGCGGCCGCGTCCTCTACCGGGACGGAAGCAGCGCGACCGATCTCTACTGGATGCTCGAAGGCGTGGCGAAGCTGTCGGTGCCGGGGGCCCTCGGGAAGAGGGTCCTGGTCGCGCTCGCGAAGCCGGGTGCGCTGCTCGGCAGCCATCTCGTGGTCGGTGGAAAGCGGCTCGACGAGGCGGCGGCCTTGACGCCGTTGCATGCCGCTGCGATTCCGAACGCGAGGTTTCGCGAGATCACGGCGGGCCTGCCGGTTCCGGTCCTGCAAGAGATGACCCGCGTCACGCTCGACTATCTCGCCAAGACCTTCGCGCGGACCGTGAAGCTCCTCACACTCGACTTGCGGGGAAAGCTCGCGCTCGGACTGCTCGACGTCGCAGACGGGTTCGGCGTGATCGACGCGGACGGTCGGCTCTTGAAGATCCGGCTTACGCACGAGGAACTCGCCGACCTGACCGGGGTTTCGCGAGCGCGCGTCACGAAAGCATTGCGTGAATTCGCGGAGCAGGGCCTCGTCGTGCGCCGCGGCCGCGACCTCGTGATCCGTGCGCCGGAGCTGCGCGAGGTGTGTGACCTATGACTCGCCCGTTCCTCGTCGCGCTCGCCTTCGGCGTCTTGCTCGGCTCGTGTGCGCCGAAGCCGATGTACGTTCGCCCGTCCTCGGAGAGCGGCGTTGCCGCGACCGTCGACCCGTCGCGGGTGCATGCGGTTCTCATCAACGGAGGCGCGGGCAAGAGGATCAACTACCAGTCGCACGTGATTCACCTACGCCAGGTGCTCGAGATCCTCGAGTCGAGCGGCGTCCCGGCCGGCCAGGTCGCGGTCTTCGCGAGCGACGGATCGAATCCCGACCCGGACCTGGCAACGCGAGAACTCCGCGCCGAAGGCGACGACGGCTGGTTGCTCGACGGAACTCTGCTCGAGAGCCCGATCGGGCGACCGATGGAGTTCGTGAGTACGGAGATCGACGGCGTGTCGCTGCGCCCGGCGACCAAGGCTTCGCTCGCCGAGTGGTTCGCGTCCGAGGGCGAGGCGCTCGAGCCGGGGGATGTCGTCTTCTTGTACGTGACCGACCACGGCACGCCCGGCAGCGAAGAGGCGGGTCCGCGGGCAAATGCGATTTCGCTTTGGGGCAAGCGCGAGAACCTCAACGTCGACGAGCTCGCCGATCTGATCGAAGGCCTGCCCACGGGCGTCCAGGTCGTCACGCTGATGTCGCAGTGCTTCTCCGGTGGGTTCGCGCAGCTTGCGTACGGCACGGGGGAGGCAACGCCCAACGGTCGCGTCTGTGGTTACTTCTCGACCACCGCCGATCGAGAAGCCTACGGTTGCTACGCGGAGAACCGCGGCGACCAGAACGTCGGCCACTCGATCCGCTTTCTGGAGGGTCTGGAGGGCAACGGCCGGATGGCCGATGCGCACTTGTTCGCGGTCGTGAACGATCACACCCCGGATGTGCCTCTTCGCACCTCCGACGAGTACGTGCGCGAGCTCCTCGAGCACGCGGCCTGGGACGCAGATCAGGACCCGGTCGAGTACGCCGATGCGCTCGTCGTCGAGGCGTGGGCTGATCCGGGGAGATACCAGCGGCAGATTCGGCTGGTCGATCGCATCGGCCGCAGCTTCGGATTCGCGAGCCCGCGGAGTCTTGCCGAAGTCGATGAGCGACTGGATCAGCTGCCCAAGGTTTCGGATCGTCTCGCGAAGCATACGGAAGCGTGGGTGGCCGCGCTCCGCGACCTCTCGCGCGCGAATGTGACGCGTTTTCTCGAGGACAACCCGGACTGGAAGGAACGTCTGGCCGTCGACGAGCTCACTGGGCTCGAGGCGCAAGACGCCCGCGCTCTCGGCAGTGACCTAGTCGCTGAGCTCGGGCCCGCGACGCGGCGGGACCGCGCGACGTACCGCCGGTTGCACGGGCTCCGAGAGCGGGCCGACACGGCGAGCGGAGCCTCCTATCGCATGGACGTTCGCGAGGCGGCGCTGCTTCGCATGCAAACGGTGCTGATCGACGTCGCAGGGGAGGTGTACCTGCAGGCACGTGCGAGCCGCTCCGAGAGAGAGGCCTTCGAGGCGCTGCGCGCTTGCGAGGATCTCGCCTTGCCGCTCGCCGAAGCGGAGCCGCTGAGCGATCGCGAGCCGTTTCCCCCGTACAGCGAAGATCTAGAAGTTGCGCGCACGGTTCTTCCCGCGTGGATGGGAATCCAGTTCAAGCAGGCCGTCCCCGCCCTTCGGAAGGAACACGATCTCACGGACGGGGCCGTGACCGTTCAGAAGGTCTACCCGGATTCCCCGGCCGAGGCGGCCGGGATCGAGCCTGGCGATGTGATCCTCGGACCGCCCGGCCGCCACTTTGCCGAGCCGCGCCAGATCCGCGAATGGACCATGCTCTCGAAGGTCGACGTGCCCCGGCGGCTCGACATCCTGCGTGGGGACGACCGGATTCAGAGGACGTTGGTTCCCGGTGCCCATCCCGGGAGCTTCCCGGAGCTGCCGGCGCCGCCCGGAGCGGGTGATCCTGCGCCGCCGCTACGGTTGTCGGCCTATCGTGCCGATGCTCCGACCTCCTTGTCGGGTAACGGGCCTCATCTTCTCTTTTTCTGGGCGACCTGGTGCGTACCGTGCAAGGCGGCCGTCCCGGAGGTCCTGGCCTACAGCGAGGCCACCGGTGTACCCATTATCGCCATCACGGATGAGACGGAGGCACAGCTCGATCCGTTTTTTGAACAGTACGAAGAGCCGTTCCCGG
Organism: Candidatus Binatia bacterium; assembly: GCA_029243485.1. NCBI lineage: Bacteria > Candidatus Binatota > Binatia (SeqCode) > Binatia bacterium. The sequence continues at coordinate 395,940 of JAQWRY010000088.1, forward strand.
AGGCGGTCGCGATGGATCAGAATCGCGCGACTTCCCTGGCGTACGGCGTCAGCGGCACGCCGACCTTCGTGCTCGTCGGAGAGGACGGAATCGTCCGTAGTGCTTCGACGGGATACAACCGAAAGAAGGGTCTGGCGATCGGTGGTTGGAAGTGGAGGGGCTGAACCCCTATTACCCTTTGGGCGGGGTGGGTTACCCACCCTGTAGTCCGGCTCGGGCCGCAATAGCAACGCAACGGAGGCTCAATGCTTCGTCGAAGTAATCTCTTACTCACGGCTCTCGCGTTGTTCGCGAGCGCGCTCACCGCGTCGGCGGGAACCTACAAAGTCAATACGACGGCGGACTCGCCGAGCGTGAGCCCGGGCGACGGGAAATGCGTGTCGAAGGCGGGTGGCTGTTCGCTGCGGGCCGCGGTGCAGGAGGCCAACGCCTCGGACGTCGGCTCGACGATCTCGGTCCCGTCGGGGACCTACACACTGTCGATTGCCCCCGACGGCGAGAACTATGCACGTTCCGGAAGTCTGTACCTCGCCGGTGAGATCACCATCACCGGGCAGGACTTCCTCGACACGATCATCGACGGCGGCGGGGTGGACCGCGTTTTCCAGATCGACAAAAGCTCCACGATCAACATCTCCGGCGTCACGATTCGCAACGGCGCCGCGAAGGGCGGCGACGGCGGCGGGATTCTCAACCGCGGAAGCCTGACGATGAGCGAATCCATCGTCACCGGGAACAAGGCCACGGCCGACCCGGGCCAGTCGAATGGCCGTGGGGGCGGACTTCACAACGAGGCGTCGGCGACGCTTAGGACGGTGACGTTCGACGGCAACCAGGCCGATGGCCGCGGTGGGGCGATCTACAACGCGACCACGGGCGTCCTTGAGATGACGAACGGCCGCGTCACGTCGAATGCGTCCCTTACCGACGACGGGGGCGGCATCCTCAATGCAGGGAAGCTCACCCTGGCGATCCTGCCGGTGCGAGAGAACCGAGGCTCAAACGGCGGTGGCATCGACAACGTCGAGGGCACGCTGTCCCTGTTCGACGTTCTCGTGGCCGACAATACCGCAGGGTCCAACGGCGGCGGGTTGCGAAACTCGGGTGCGGCAACGCTGACCAACGTGACGGTCGGGGCGAACCAGGCCGGCGTCTCCGGTGGTGGGATCGACAACCGGGAGAAGGGAAAGCTCGTATTGAACAACGTGACCATTGCGCGCAATACCGCTGCCACGCAGTCCAAGGGAACCGGCGGTGGCATCGAGAACGCGAAGGGCGCGAGCGTTTCGGTCGGGAACAGCATTCTTGCCGCTAACAAGGTCGGCGCTGCGAAGTCGGATTGCGAAGGAGTGCTCGGGTCCCAGGGCTACAACCTGGTCGGCACCCAGGCCGGCTGCATCCTGTCGGGCAACGCGACGGGCGACCTGCTCGACGTCGCGCCGGCGTTGGCCAGGCTCGCTACGAACGATGGTCCGACGCCGACCTATGCGTTCGGGGCGGATAGTCCCGCCGTCGACGCTGGGAACCCGGCGAAGCCCACCGGGAGTGACGGGTCTTGCGCCGAAGCGGATCAACGGGGCGTGGAGCGACCGCAGGCGGGGAGGCCAGGCGCTCCCGCACGGTGTGATATCGGAGCTTTCGAGCTGAAGCCCGGCACCTAGCCGGTTGCGATTCTCATGAGTGTATCGTCCGACGATCTGGGCCGAGGTCGAACCGTCCTCGTGCTGACGTACCGGTGGCCGCCTCAGGGCGGCGGCGGTGTGCAGCGCACGCTCAAGCTGGTGAAGTATCTGTCGCAACTCGGGTGGCGCCCTGTCGTCCACACGGTGTCGAACCCGTACTCGCGGCTGTGGGACCCGACCCTCCAGGCCGAAGTACCGCCGGAGGCGACGGTGTATCGCACGCCGACTCTCGAATACGAGAGCCTTCGAGCGGCCGCCGGCAAAGTCGCCTCCTCGGCGATACGCGCGGTACGCGGCAAGCCGACGAAGGCGAAGTCGGCGGCGACTTCGTCCGCGGTGCCCAAGGCGTCGCCGAGCGGCGGGACGGAAGGGGTCCGGGAAGGGCGACGTCGACGCGGCGTCGCCGGGCGGGCCGAGGACTGGATCTGGTCGCGGCTCCTGATTCCGGATCCACAGATCGTCTGGACGGCCGCGGCGTTCGCGTCGGGGCTGTTCATCGCCAATCGCGAGAAGCCCGACGTTCTGTACTCGAGCTCGCCTCCAAACTCGCTGAACGTGTTGGCACTGGCACTTGCGAAACGGCTGAGGCTGCCTTGGATCGCGGATTTTCGTGACCCGTGGACCGACGGGCTCAGGCGCCGTCAGTGGTATCCTGACCATCCGGCGCGTCAGCGTCGCGAGGAGAAGTGGGAGCGCTCGGTCTTCGAGTACGCGAACCACGTGTTGGTCACGACGGACCCGGCCCGCGAGACGTTCGTCTCGAAGTATCCGTGGTGTCCGCCCGAGCGGGTGAGCGTTCTCACCAATGGTTTCGACTCGGCGGACTTCGAGCACGCCGGCAGCGGCAAGCGGCTTCTCGAGCCGGGGCTGCTTCATCTGAGTCTGTCGGGCAACGTCGAGACCATGTTCGACCTCGTGCCCTTCCTGCATGCGGTGAGAAAGTTGCTCGATTCCGATCCGGAGGCCCGCAAGATCCTGCGGATCAACTTCCTCGGCACGAAGCGACAGCCGCATTACGACTCGGCGATCGAGGAGTACGGGATCGCCGACGTCGTCCGCTTCCACGCGTACATGCCGCACGAGCGGGTAGTTCAGCTCGTGGCGGAGAGTGACGCGCTCATGCTCTGCCAGATCCCGGCGAAAGAGTCCGGCGGCGTGAAGCTTCCCGGAAAGATGTTCGAGTACCTCTATACCCGCAAGCCGATCCTGGCGCTCACGATCCCAGGCGTCACGACGTCGATCCTCGATAGTGCTGGCGTCGGGCGTGTCGTGAACCCGAATGACGTCGCCGGAATCCGTGCCGAGTTGGCGCAGTTCGTCTACGAGTTCCGGCACGGTGGAATTCCGGCTCGCGCGAACGAAGAGGTGATTCAGACGTTCGACCGCCGGGCCCAGGCCGCCGAGGTGTCGCATCTCCTCGACAGCGCTATCGTCGAAGGGCGCCGAGGCCGCGGCTAGGAGCCAAGATGGGTCGCGGTGATCCTGCTGTCGCCGACATCGGGCCCTACCCGAACCATTTGGGGTCGGGCTCATAGGTCGATCGCTCAGCCCGGCGGTGGTGCCTCGGGCACGGGAAGAGCCATAGGTGTGGGCGACCAGAACGCCGGGTCGATGATGAAGTCGCGCACCCCGAAGGCGACGAACTGCACGCCGATGCAGATCAGAAGAAAGCCCATGATCCGCGCAACGGCATCGATTCCGTTCTGGCCGAGGAAGTCGACCAGCGTCCCGGCCGCGCGCAGGACGAGCCAACACACGATCGCCGTGAGCACGATCCCGAGCCCGACGACGATGTATTCGATCGGGCGCTCGATCTCGGCGGCGATGCCGAGGATCACGGCGATCGAGCCGGGGCCGGCGAGGCTCGGCATTGCGAGCGGGGTGAACGCGACGTCGTGCTTCAGCGTCGCCTCACTGCGTCCCTCTTCGGTGAGGGTGTCGTCTTGCGGGAAGAGCATCCGGAACCCGATGAAGCTCACGACGAGCCCGCCGGCGATCCGGACCCCGGAGACGGAGATCCCGAAGAAGCGCATGATGAGGGCGCCGGCGACGAGGAAGATCAAGAGAATGGCCGCCATGTATAAGCCGGCGCGGAAGGCCTGCTGGTTTCGCTCGTCGGCCGAGAGTCCCGGCGTGATCGCGAGGAAGAGCGCCGAGGTGCTGAACGGGTTCGCGATCGGCAGCAGCGATGCGACCGTGACACCGGCGTAGTAGAGCACGGCGCCGGTTCCGACGGAGAGTTCCATGGCGGGCGGAGGCGGGGTCTAGCCGACCGTCTTTTTGACGCCGTCGTCGGCGAGGGTGAGATCGATCTCGGAGCTGCGCTTGCGGACTTCACTGCCGAGATGGATGAGCATCAGGTCCTTGCACTCCAGTCGCTGTAGATTCTGCTCTAGTTCGACATAACGCACGTGTCGCGGCACCTCGCTGTCGAAGGCGGAGCACTCGCAGAGGAAGAGGTCCGCACCGCTGGACTGCTTGATCAGGTCGTCCGTCCAGGGCGTGTCGCCCGAGTAGACGATGGACGTTCCGCCGGCGGAGACGCGATGGCCGAGTGAGAGTTCCTTCTCCTGATGCGGGACGTGGAAGCTCTCGATCCTGGTGTCGGCGACCTCGTACGCGGACGTGTCCCGCATCTCGGTGAAGCGGACCGGAAAAGGGAGCGTCTCGCCACGGCGCTCGGAGTAGAGCGTTTGATACAGCGTATAGACGCGCTCTTCGAGTCCCGGCGGTCCGATGATCTCGAGGGGGCGCTGGCGGCGAGAGTCGTAGGTGTAGTCGAGGAGCATGAACGGGATCCCCGCGAAGTGGTCGCCATGAAGGTGGCTGATCGTGATCGCGTCGATCTCGCTCGGGCAGCGCCCGAGGGCCTTGAGGGCGATCAGGACGCTCGGTCCGGCGTCGAGGAGGAGCGTCGTGTGGCTGGTTTCGACCAGATAGCCCGCGTTGTGTCGGCCGAGTGATCCGAACGCGTCGCCGGTCCCGAGGCAGGTGAGGTCCATGGCCACAGTCGGATTGAACCACATTTCATGAACCAGCAGAAGCGCGGGCGCCCTTCTGGATTTGCGTGGGCATGTGGCCTCGTGGGGGGTCGTGCAACGGAACCCGCAAGGCAGACGCGAGTCTTGCGCGGTAACGTTGCTCGGCGACCGTCAATGTTTCGGCGAGGCGTTACGAGACTACCCCTAACTCACTATCGGGTATTGGGGGTCCATCTTCGTTTTTTCCCGTAGGCATTGGATGTGCCACCCTTGGCACCCCTGTTGCTGTGGTGTCTGTCCATGCGACCGAGACACGGGGAATGGGGCTTTGGACTCGCCGTCGCCATCACTCTCGTTGTCGCCGCGCCTGCGGCTGCAACGAGTTGGATCGTACCTGATCCTGAGTCGATGGCCGATTCGGCGGACGCGGTTGTGTTGGCGACCGTGGAACAGATTCGTAGCGTTGCGGAGTATGACGGTTCATCGATTACGACCGAGGTGACGCTGCACGTACAAGAGGGGTACAAGGGTGCGGTCGCGGGCGAACGGCTCGTGCTCCACGAGGTCGGTGGTCGCGTGGGCCTCGACACGCAGTGGGCGTTCGGCTCGCCCGAGTATCATGTCGGTGAAACGGTTGTCGCCTATGTGGAGCGCTCGCGGCGCGGGCGCCTTCGCACGCAGCATATGGCCATCGGGAAGCTCGATACCGAGATCCTCGAGGATGGCCGTGTCGCTCTCACGCGCATCCGTCGAGGCGGCACTCGCACCCGCGAGACGCTCTCGTCGTTCGAGCGCGGCCTCGCTACCAAGCGGCGGACGCGCGGTGCCGTCCGCCTCGCTGGCCGCTTGCAGCCGAACACGCCGCAGCTCGAAGGTATCTCGCAGGCGCAGGCGGACTTTCGACTGATGGAGCCGGGCTCGCGTTGGTTCGATCTCCCGGTTGCGATCTGGGGTGATCTCGCGGGGGATAAATCGCTTGGCAAGCAGGCGGGGAAACGCATCGTTCAGGAAGGTGCGGAGGCGTGGAACAACCAGCCGGGCTCCGAGTTCGAGATTCAATACCAGGGCAGCAAGAAGGGCCCGGGATTCGTCTGCAACCCTGGCTACATGACCGTGAGCTTCGATGACCCGAAGGACCAAGTGGGCAATCCATCGGGGTGCGGCGGTGGTGCACTCGCCGTCGGCGGATTCTGTGCGACGGCCAGCCCGAAGAGCGGCTCTCCGTATCGCGAGATCACGAGTGGCGCGGTGGTCTTCAACGACGGCTGGAATGACTGCTGGTTCTGGAACGAGACGAACCTGAAGGAGATCGTCACACACGAGGTCGGCCATGCGATCGGCTTCGCGCACTCGTGGGACGCCCACCTCGGAACGACGAACGACCCGTTCGTCCTCGACGCGACCATGTACTGGATGGCCCACTTCGACGGGCGAGGTGGCGGCTTGAGCGACTACGACAAGGGTGCGCTCGCGCTCTTGTACGACGATGGCGGTGCCTCTACGCTGCCGCCGGTCCCGACGCCGGTCCCGACGCCTGTCCCGACGCCTGTCCCGACGCCCGCGCCGAACATTGGGAGTGATCTCGACGGAGATGGCATAGACAACGCGCAGGACAATTGCCCGGATCTCCCGAACTCGCTGCAGGGCGATGCCGACGCCGATGGTGTCGGCGACATATGCGATGCCTGCGATGCTTCGGCCGACCTGGATGAGGTCTGTTCGTCGCTCGTCGGGAGTGCGCGGATCGTGGTGAACGCCAAGGGTCGGGTGAACGCGCTGGTGCGGGTCACCTTCCCGCCGTGGATCGCGAAGCTCGGCAAGAATGTCGACGTCGACCTAGATCTCGTATCCGAGAACGGCAGCTACGGCGTCTCCCTCACCGGGAGTGACTTCCGGGTGAACCGTGGCAAGACGACTGCGAAGCTTCAGACGAAGAACCTGTCCGCAACCGTCCGGAAGTACGGAGACGGGATGACCCGGGTCACGCTGCGAGTGAAGGACGACTCTCTAGCCGATCTCGTCGGGGAAGATCTGATGGTTCGGGTCGCGGTGCCGGGGCAGAGTGCCTTCGGTCAGATGTCGTGTTCCACGAGGAGCCCGGACAAGCGCCACGTGACGAACTGCAAGGTCCGGTAGGTTTCCTCTAACCGCCTGCGGGGGACGGGGCGGCGTCCCCGTCTCCCCCGGCCGCATCGGCGGTCGCTTCCACGGCAGCCGGTGTAGGTGTCGCAGCCGCTGCGAGTGTCTGGGTCGCGGCGGGCTCGGTGGGAGCTGGTTCGGTGGTCGCCCCTGCGGCGGTCTCGGGGTCGGGCGGGGTCGCTTCAGCCGCGACGGATGCTGCGGTCTTCGCGACGTCCTTCACCGCCGACGCCTCCTTCACGACCGGCGCGGCGAGGAGAGTCGCCGCTTGGGAGCCGAGATCACCGAAGCGGGTCGCCAGTGCGACGAAGCGGGACTCGAGTTTGACGAGGATCTGGTTCGAGTCGCGGAGCTGTCCGCGGAGCCATTCGCGCTCTTGGTCGGCCTGCTTGAGAGAGGTCTCCAACTCGCGCACGCGTGGGCTCGTGACGACCAGGTAGTCGCCGCCCCCGGCGCTGATTAGAAACACGGCGGTCCCGCCGATTCCGAGGATCAATCCCAGCAGCAGCCCCATGATGAACTTCGTCATCCTTCGTCCTCCTCTAACCTGAGCGGCCGGCCTAGCTGTTCGGGGCCGGCTTCGAATCCGTGTTCGCGGAGCGCGCTGCGAACCTCTTCTGCCGCGATGCCGCTGTCGATTCCAACGCAGCCACGGCGCTTGGCTCTCGTGACCGCGCAGTCCACCAGCAAGCCGAGATCCTCTCGGCTCGCCTCGTCGCCGGGGCGCAGCGCCACCATCGCATCGATCGTTGCCAGCAGTCCACCGTGGGCGAGGCTGCGGCGGTAGTGCACGGCCACGACGCCACAGAGCGCACCCTCCCGATCGACCACATAGACGTCGGCGGTGAGGGTCTTGAGAAGTCGCCGGAGCGCTCTTACCCGCCCGGCCGCGGGACCGCCGGCATGCTGGATGAGCGTCGGAATGTCCTCTCGCCGGGCCCGGCGGACCCGGGTTGCCGTCGCCTTTGCTGAACGTTTTTCACCCATGACTGCGGCACGGTCGTTAGCACAGCCGGGCGGCCGCTGAAAAAGCCGCGCCGAATGCCTACGATCGAGGAGGGATGGCGTCGCGGAGGAAGGAACGAGCCCGGCAACCCTCGGGCGAGGAATTGGAGCTCGAGGTGGAGCGGCTCGTGAACGGTCCAGGTGCGATGGGACACGCGCCGGACGGACGGGTCGTGTTCCTCTCTGAGGGCCTGCCGGGCGAGCGCGTTCGGGCGCAGGTACAAAGCGGCAAGAGCAACTACCTCCGAGCGCGGGTCGTGCGCGTCCTGGGGGAAGCCGCGGCCGACCGGCGGGCGCCGCCGTGTCCGGTCGTCACCCTTTGCGGGGGCTGTCCGTGGCAGGAGTTGGAGTACGAGGCGCAGGTGGTGGCAAAACAGGACGTCGTGCTGCGTGAAATCGAGCGCGCGTGTCGCACGCGGCCCGAAGAGGTCCACGACCCGATCGTGGGTTCGCAGTGGCGCGCTCGCCACCGGATCCGACTCGCTGTGGGGCGCGCCGGCGGTGGCGCGCCGATCGTCGGTTACCGGGGCCGCGGAAAACACGAGATCGTGCCGATCGAGGATTGCCCGATCGCCCGGGAAGAGCTCTCTGCGGCACTGCCCCTGGCGCGCGGCCTCGCCGAGCGGGAGAAGACGGTTCGAGAGATCGAGCTGTCGGTGGACGACCGTGGTGTCGTGCGCTTGCGCGGTGTCTGCTCGCCGGGAAAACCACCCGAGGCCGAGCGCCTCTTCGGGGAACTCACGGACCTCGCCCGGAGAAGTGAGCCGCCGTGCCCTGCGCCCGCGGGGATCGCGTTCGAGCCGGCGGAGTCCTCGGCGCGTTGGCGTACCGAAGCGGGAGACGTGCTTCAGCGCATCGTCGTCGCCTCGGACATGGAGATCGGCGTTCCGCTGGGTGTGTTCACCCAGGTCAATGCGGATCTGAACGCGCGGTTGGTCGCTGCGGTCGTCGGTGAGGTCGCGGGTGCGGGCGGGCGAAACGTCGTTGACCTCTACTGCGGCGCCGGCAATTTCAGTCTGCCTCTCGCGCGCGCGGGCGTGAACGTTTTCGGAATCGATGCGGACGATCGAGCGATCGCCGCGGCGCGCGCTTCAGCCGCGAAGCTCGGTCTCGATGATCGCGCGCGGTTCGACACGAGGGTCGCAGATGACCTGGCTCTTGCGGGGATCGAGAGCCCTCCGGACGTCGTCGTTCTCGATCCCCCGCGGACCGGCGCGGCTCCGGTCTTGTCGGCGGTTCTCGCGGCGCGTCCGTCCGTCCTCGTGTACGTGTCGTGCGACGTCGCGACGTTCGCCCGGGATGCGCGACGGTTTTTGGCAGAGGGCTGGAGCTTCTCGTCCTTACGGCTCATCGACCTCACGCCGCAGACGTATCGTGCCGAAGTGCTAGGTGTATTCAGGTTGACTTGGTAACGCGGCGGTCCCTATCGTGCGTAGCAGGGTGGCAGCGGAACCGTTCGGCGAGAACTCATGGCAAAACAAGAAAAATCCACGGCTCGCCCGAAGATCACGATCATCCCGGGGCGGGGTGTCGCGCAGACGATCAACTACCTGCTCGAAGATCGTGACGATCTCGAGTGGTTGGTCGCGGTGGGGCGCAACAAGAACGGCGAGATCTTCTTCTACGACACCGGTGGCGACATCGTGGAAGACCTCGGTACTCTCGACTATCTGAAGCAGCGGATCATCCGCGCGCACTTCGGCGACGAGCCGGAATAGCCGTTCGCGAATTTGGTCTGGCCCGCCGCTCACGGTCGGCCCCGAAATCCGCTACACGTCGGCACATGACTGCCGACACGCTCTTCACGATCTGCAACAATGGGGTCCTCCCCGCCTGGCTTTTGCTCGTGTTTGCTCCGGGGTGGGAGTGGACCCAGCGGATCGTTCACGGGATCTGGATCCCGCTCTTGCTTGGCGGGGTGTACACGGGCATCGCCCTGATGGGGCCTGGGGCGCCCGAGGGTTCCGGCTTCGGAAGTCTGCCCGAGGTCATGCGTCTCTTCACCTCGCCCGAGGGCGCACTCGCCGGCTGGGTGCACTACCTGGTCTTCGATCTGTTCGTAGGCGCCTGGGAAGTGCGCGATGCGCGGCGGCGCGAAATCTCGCACCTATGGGTCGCGCCGTGTTTGGTGCTGACCCTGATGCTGGGGCCGGCTGGTTTGGTCGCGTATCTCTTGCTCCGGTTTGTGCGGACGGGCGCAACAGACCTCGTCGAAGCGTAACCGGCGGGTTCGCTCGGTTGTGCTAGGACGTGGTTCCCGAGCGCCACTCGGGTGTCAGAGCGAAGACCTCGCCGTCGCGTTCGACGAGTGGGACACGGTGTAGGAGCTTGCCGCAGGGTGGTCCGGCGACGCACTCTCCGGTGTTGGGGAGGTACCAGGCGCCGTGCGTTGGGCACATGAGATAGTTGCCGTCTTCGGTGAAGAACTGGTTCTCGACCCAGTCGAGCGTCATGGCGACGTGGCGGCACTCGTTCACGTAGGCGTTCAGGTCCCCGTCATGTCGTACAACGAAACACTCGACCTGCCGGTCGCCGTCGGGCACGCGGAACTTCTGCGATTTGCCGTCCTCGATCTCGTCGGCTCGGCACACGCGGGTGCCCTTCGGGGCGGGGTCGGCCGGTGTCGTCACCCCGGGCACGATAGCTGCGAGCACGGGGGGCCGCCAAGCGGGCCTTCGGGTGACCCGTTGCGTGCATCGTGGTGGTCGGTCTACTCAAGAAGAATGGTCTGTTCCTGTCTTTCGGTTGCCGCCTTTCTCCGGTGTTTGGCGGGGAACGCGTTTGGGCGGCCCAGCCCAGAGGGGGTGAGCCTCGATGTCGACGTTTGCTGACGACGAAGCCGGCCCGGAGAGGATCGATCTCGAGGACGAGTCGCCCGAAGCACTGCAGGCTCTGTTCGACGAGCGCGGCTGGGGCGACGGTCTTCCACTGGTCGCTCCGACCGAGGCACGTGTCGCTGCGATGCTCGGCGGGCGTGACCCCGACGAAGAGGTTGCGGTTCTGCCGCCCCGGTTCGGTCGAGCGACGCGACAGGCGCTTGCCGTGAACGCGGTCCTCGCGGGTTGCTCGCCGGAGCTGTTTCCGGTTGTGACGACGGCCATCCGGGCGCTGTCCGGACCCGACGTGAACCTGCAGGGGGTGCAGGCGACGACGCACCCCGTAGCGCCACTCGTCATCGTGCACGGCGAGGCGGTCGCGGACCTGGCCTTTAACGCGGGCCTTGGTACGTTGGGTCCCGGGACGCGCGCGAACGCGACCGTGGGACGCGCGATCCGGCTGGCGCTGTTGCACGTCGGCGGCGGGTACCCCGGGCGAGGAGACCAATCCACCCAGGGGCAGCCGGCCAAGTACTCGTACTGCATCGCCGAGAACGCACCGGAGAGCCCGTGGGAGGCCTATCATCGCTGGTCCGGTGTGGATGCGGCGAGTGCCGTGACCGTCCACTGCGGCGCCGGTCCGCACAACTTCCATGACATGGAGAGCGAGAGCGCGGCCCGGATTCTGGAAAAGGGTGCATCGGCGTTTACTTCGCTTGGGAGCAACAACGCGTGCATCAGCGAAGGGGAGTGCTTCGTCGTGCTGTGCCCCGAGCATGCGGCGACGATTGCGCGGGAAGGGTGGACCCGGCGGGACGTGCAGAGCTTCCTGTTCGAGAGGGCGCGTTTACCCGTGGGCGTCTTCCGACGCGCGTTCGACCAACGGCGCTGGCGACCCTGGATGCAGGAAACACTCGATGCCGATCGGCTCCTGCCGATGACGGACCATCCAGACAATTTTCGTGTGCTCGTCGCCGGTGGAGCGGGTAAGCACTCCTGTGTGATTCCGAGTTGGGGCGTGACAAAGAGCCGTACGCTTGCGCTGGACGATTGAGAGGTGAGCATGTCGATCTGGATCCATTCTCCCGAAGGAAACGTGGGCGCGCGGCCGATGCGGCTCTCTCCTCGCGTGGACGTTCTCGCGGGTCGTCGAATCGGGTTGCTAGACAATCGCAAACCCAACGCCGGCGCTCTGCTGGAGCATGTGGGTGCGCGACTCGCCCAGCGCACCGGCGCGACCGTTTCGTTGGCGCTGCAGAAGAGCAATGCGGCCGTGCGGTGTGAGGCCGATCTTCTCGACAAGCTGCGCGCGGAAGCCGACGTGATCATCACCGGGAGCGGTGATTGAGGCTCCTGCACGTCGTGGAGTGTCCACGACCAAGTACAGATGGAACGCCGCGGGGTCCCCGCGGTGCTGCTCGCGACCGAGCCTTTCGTCCCGTTGGCGCTCCAGCAGAGTGAGTCGTACGGTCTGCGGGGCGCGCGCCTCGCCGTGATCGGGCATCCGCTGGGTGCGATCTCTCCCGCGGAAGTCGAGGCCCGGGCGGACGCCGTGATCGACGACGTGCTGCGGTTGCTGGTTGGGTAGCCCCTCAGTCGAACGAGCGGTCGAAGAAGGCGCGGGCCTCCGCGGAGAGTCGCGCGCGGATTTCTTCGTTGCGGAACAGTTCGGGTGGGGCGGGCTGGCCGAAGTCGGGGCGGGGGCCGAACCCGTAGATGATTTCGAAGGTGGGCCTCGCCGGCGCGCGTCGATAGGTGACGCGGTGAATCATCCAGGCATGGAAGAGGCAGGCGTCGCCAGGTTCCAGTTCGAGCCGATCGTCGGTTTGCTCGATTCGTCTCCTCTCGAGCACTTGGTCAGAGGCTCATCGGAGCTTCCTGCATTCCTCCTCCGGGAGGAAGCTGCGGATCACGATCCGTCCCGTGTCGGTTCAGTCGCTCACGACGCGCTGAGGGAGACGTTCCTTAATCTCGCCCGATTCTTTAATTGGCGGGCTCTCGACGGTTCTCGGTCCCGAATTCCGGCATTCTCGTGATGACTAAAGAAAACCCGGAGATTAAAGAACGTCCCCGGTGACGCCGCCGCAGGCGCGGAGGGCGGTGGTGACTTCGTCGTGGCGGGTGGTGCGGCGCTCGCGTTTTTCGTCGGTGTCGCAGATGCGGTCGAGGACTCCGGTGCCCCAGGTGACATGTTGGCGGAGCTTGCGGGTCGCGTGGTCGAGGAGTTCGATCGTGGGGGCGTCGCAGATCTGGTCGGTCTCGCGCATCGTGACCTCGTAGACGTCGATCAGGTGCGGCATGAGAACGCAGAAGAGACCCGTCAGTTTTTCGACCGTGCGGTCCGGGGATTCGGGGTTCGCGATCTCCTGGATCAGGTCGGCGTACCCTTGGTTTGCTGCTTGCGACGCGGTGGCCATATTTCGGCCGGCGCGCAACTCGGGCAGGCGCTTGCCGAGTTCGTCGGCGGCCTGGGCACTCTCCCAGATGACCTTGCCGAGCCCCGTCTTCACCGGAAGCTCAGGAATCGTGGCGAGCCAGCCGCCCATCATCATCGTCATCCACTCGTGCGTGTAACGGAAGTTGCGGACGCGCTTGGCCGTCGACTCTACGTCGTAGCGGCCGTGCAGTTCACGGAGATCCTCGGGGATGTCGAAGGCGGAGTAGGGAGCGAAGGTGGTTCGCTCGTCCATCCCGATCCCCGGGTACATGCGTTGTTCTTCACTCATGCCGAAGCTCCGTCGTTGGCGCGGGTGGCGAGCTTGGCCTTGTGACGCTCGCGCAGGATCTTGGATGCGGCTTTGATCGTTTCGCGGGACGGCCCGCCGGCCGAGAGCGTCGACAACTCGGACAGCTCGTCTTCGGTGAAGCCGGCTTCCCTGCGAACCTCCGTGGCGATTGGGATGGCGGCGTCTTCGCGGTCGGAGCGAGAGCCTCCGAAGCTGAACTGCTTGTCGACCTGGCGACGGAAGTCCTGGGCGCGCTCGTAGCGCTCCGGATCGCCCTTGGTGAATTCTCGCACCCACTCGCTGCCGAAGCGTACGTGGGTGAGCTCGTCGGCGAGGACGTAGTCGATCGCCTGCTTCATCTTCTCGTCACCGATTTCCTCCGCAAACCGGATCATGTCGCGAAAGACGTCGCACGCGAGGCCTTCGAGACCGCGGTTCACGCCCGCGACCCGCATCGCGGGATCGTCGGAGCACGCACACTCGAATAGGAACGTGCTCTCTGGGTACATGCCCGGCGTCGCACCGACGTGGTCGAGAAGCTTCTCGAAGATCTGCACGTGCCGCGCCTCGTCCCAACACTGGCGCGCCATGTTCATCTTGAATTCCCAGGGAGCGTCGGGGAAATCCCAGAGCGAGCGCCCGGCGCCCTCGAGCGCTTGCAGCTCGCCAGCGAAGATGCCGTGCATCCGCATCATGAGCCGAATGTTGACGGCCTTGTCGGTCCCCTTGAGCGGATCGTTTAGCGCGACCAGCGCGAACGAAGGTCCGTGTTCATCGTACAGGGGCTCTGCGGACGTGCCGCGTATTGCCTTCTCGATCATCGGGTCGAACGCCTCGAAGACCTCGACGACCTTGTCGACCTCGTCGGGCAGCTCCGACATGACGGTCGAAAGAGTGTTGTCCTGTCGGACGAACCGCGAATCGCGGGCGAGCTCTTGGTGATGAATGAACCGCTTCATGAATCTCTCCCTCAGATGGGTGTTGTCCAGGGAGCGTATCGCGTCGGCCTACCCGGTCAAACCGCTAATCCTCGGGCGGTCGTTTAAGGCCCCGATCGGTCGATTTCGGGGCTGAGCCTATTTCGCGAGGGTCTTGAGGTACGCCGCGATGTCGGTCCGATCCGCGGCGGAGAGGCTCTCGCCGCCGCCCGGGGGCATGCCCAGCGGGTAGTCCTTCGTGGGCGGGTGCCCGGTGGCGATGAACTTGGCGATTGCCCCGACGCTCCCGGTTTTCACGAGCGGCGCCTCTGTCAGGTTCATCCCCATGCCGGTCATGCCTTCGCCGTCCGAGCGGTGGCACTGAACGCAGATCCCGTCGAACTTCTTCTTGCCGTTGGCGACATCCGGAGCGGCGCCCGCGGGCGCCGCGGCGAAGACCAGGGCGGCCGCGAGGACGCCGGCGAAGCACGGAGACGATGGGTGGGCCATACTTACAGTTTTGCCCGTGTTGAAGGATTGTCAAGGGGCAGCGTGGCGAGGGTTCGGGGCATCGGGTACACCATACATCCATGGCACGTAGCTTTTATGAGCGGCTCACTGCGCTCGACAGTTCTTTCCTGCTGCTCGAGAAGCACAACTCCCCGCTGCACGTCGCATCGACGCTGACGATCGAGGCGGAGCCCCTGCGAACGGAAGGGGGGGGGATCGACGCCGAGCGGATCAAGAAGCACATGGCGAGCGAGCTGCACCGCATTCCGCGGTACCGCCAGAAGCTGCGCTGGATCCCGCTCACGTCACGTCCGGTTTGGGTGGACGACGATCGGTTCAACATCGACTACCACGTCCGGCACACGAGCCTCCCGCGGCCCGGCAGCGACGAGCAGCTGAAGCGCCTTTCGGCGCGCATCATGGAACAGCCGCTCGATCCGTCTCGTCCGCTCTGGGAGACGTGGATCGTCGAAGGTCTCGACGGTGACCGGTTCGCCCTGATCTCGAAGGTGCACCATTGCATGATCGATGGCGTGTCGGGCGTCGATCTCCTGAAGATCCTGCTCTCGCCCACACCGGAAGTGCACGAGCTGGACCGGCCGCGCTTCCTCGCTCGTCGCGCGCCGTCCCCGTTTGAACTGTGGCGCGATGAGATGCTGCGTCGTGCGTTCCTTCCGCTCCAACTCGTGAACGGAGTCCGCGCCCTCGTCTCCGAGGCGGAAGAGGCTCGCAGGGAGACGTTCTCGCGACTGCGGTCCGCAGCCGACATGCTGGGGTCGACGCTCTCGCTCGCTCCGGAGACGCCGCTCAATCAACCCGTGAGCCCGCACCGTCGTTTCGACTGGCTCACGATGGAGTTGGAGGAGGTCAAACAGATCCGGCGCGCCTTCGGGTGCAGTATCAACGATGTCGTCCTCGCCGTCGTGACGGGCGCGATGCAGCGCTTTCTCGAGCGGCGGAACCTGAACCCGGCGGCGGTCGACTTCAAGGTGATGTCCCCGGTGAGTGTGCGCTCGGAAGATCAGCAGGGTGCGCTCGGGAACCAGGTTTCGGCCTGGATCCTCGAGCTTCCCATCGGGGAGGTGGACCCGCGCGAGCAGATACGCCTGATCTCCGCCCGCACGAACGAGCTGAAGGAGAAGCGCAGCGCGGTAGGCGCGACGGTTCTCACCGATGCGGCGGAGTGGGGCTCGTCGACGTTGCTCGCGCTGGGCGCGCGCAACGTGTCGCGGTTCCTCCCGTTCAACCTCGTGGTCACAAACGTCCCGGGCCCGCAGTTCCCGATGTATATGCTCGGCGCGAAGCTCCAGCGGACGTATCCCCTGGTTCCCCTCGTCGACAACATGGGCCTCGGGCTCGCGCAGATGAGCTACGACGGGAAGCTCTGTTGGGGCTTCAACGCCGACTACGACCTCCTGCCGGATCTCCCGGCCATCGTTCGGGCCACGCAAGAGGCGTTCGACGAACTAAAGGCGCTGGCGGCCAGCGGGTATCAGCTCTCACCGGAGTCGCCGGCGGAAGACGGCGCGATGCCGCTCCAGGCCGTCTCGAAGATCAGCAGCTGACGTCGCGCCGAGAGAAACGGGAATGAATGCGCTCGAGGTCCTCCAGGCTTTGATCCGGCGCGAGTGGCCGGTCCGGCTCCTTTCCCCACTGATCGGTAAGTACAACCCCTTCCATCCGGACTTCCGGCGCGATCCGTATCCGAGCTACCGGCGACTTCGGGAGACCGCGCCGATCTACAAGAGCCCGCCGCTCCAATCCTTGATCTTGAGCCGGTACCAGGACGTCGCGCCGCTCCTTCAGGATCCACGCTTCGGCGTCGATCGCACGAAAGCACGCATCGAGGAGAAGCTCGGAATGTTCGACGCGCTCCCGTCGGGCCTTGGGGAAGCCGTCACGACGTCGCTCTTGATGACCGACGCACCGGATCACACGCGATTGCGCAGGCTCGTGAGTCGAGCGTTCACGCCGCGCGTGATTCAGCGTCTCGGGGATCGCGTCGGCGACCTCGTCGGCGAGTTGCTCGACGAGATGGCACACAAGCCCGATCCCGACCTGATTCGGGATCTCGCGGACCCGCTTCCGTTGCTCGTCATCGCGGAGATGCTGGGCGTGCCCGTCGCGGATCGCGCGCAGCTCAAGACCTGGTCGAATTCCGCTGTGGGCATTCTCGATCCGCTGCAGGCCGAGGGCGGCATCCGCAACATTGCCGAGGCGTTCGACGGCTTGTCCGCGCACCTCGACCGAGTGTTCGCCGATCGGCGTGCGACACCGCGTGAAGATCTCGTGAGCGCACTCGTTGCGGTGGAAGAGCAGGGCGACGTTCTCAGCGAGGTCGAGCTCAAGTCTCTGTGTCTGCTCATTCTCGTCGCGGGCAACGAGACCACGACAAACCTGATCGGCAACGGGATGCTCGCCCTCCTGCACCACCCAGACGAACGGCGCCGTCTTCAGGACGACCCGTCGCTGGCGCGTACCGCGATCGAGGAGATGCTGCGCTACGACAGCCCGATACAGATGACCGATCGCGTGGCCCTGGAGCCTCTCGAACTCGGTGGAAAGCGTGTCCGGAAGGGCGATGTGGTCGGGGTGATCCTCGCGTCGGCCAATCGCGACCCCGAGCAGTTCTCGGATCCCGACCGCCTGGATATCGGCCGAAAGGACAACCAGCACCTAGCCTTCGGCCACGGCGTTCACTTCTGCCTCGGCGCGCAGCTCGCGCGCCTCGAAGGTCAGACCGCGATCACGAGGCTCTTGGAGCGGTTCCCCGACCTCGACGGCGAGCGCAACCCGACTTCCTGGAAGCGGTCGCTGGTGCTGCGCGGCCTCACGTCCCTGCGCCTGGATCTCCGGGCCACCGCCGTCGGCTGAGGCGCCCGCCGGCCGTCCGGCGGGCGCGCGCTCACCCGGACCCCATTTTTCTCGTCGGATAGGGTTGACTACTTTGTATCACGGATGTATCACAAAGTAGTACGAAGTGAGACAGGGAGCCCGAAGCCCATGGCAGACGAGCAAGACAAGAAAGAAAAGAAGGAGAAGGTCCTGCACGCGCGGATCCCGGAATCCCTCGATGAGGAGATTCGGGAGCACGCGGCCCAGCTGGGCCTGTCCGTGTCGAACCTGGTGCGGAACGTTCTTGGGAACGCGGTCGGCCTCGTCGACGAGATCATCGCCGACACCGCCGGCGTGGCGCGCAGCGCCACCGGTGGGAAGGCCGCCCCACAGCCGAATGCGGCATCGGCCGCTGCTGCCCAGGCGGAGCCGCGACGGGTTCTCGGCTGGCAGGAAGCGATTTTGAATATGAATGCGGTCTGTGACCGCTGCAACACCATCCTCGAGAAGGGATCGCGTGGTGCGATCGCCATCGTCGAGGGGGTAGGGCCGAGACCCATGAGGTGTGTCGGCTGCATCGAGGAGAAGAGCAATGAAAACGACTGAACAAGATTACGAGCGGGATTCTTTGGGAGACTTCATTGGTGACGTCGTCGATTCGGCGACCGCCCTGGCCGAGCGCGCCACCGAGTCGGCCGCGGAACTCGCTGGGCAGGCCGTGCGCGACGCACGTCGCGTCGCCCACTCCTTCGAAGCGCTGTTGGACGCGGCTGCTCGCGAGGGTGTCGAGCTCGCGCGGGATACGATCGACGCAGTCCGTGACGCAGCGGAGCGGGCCGACGGTAGCGTTCCGCGTGACGACGACGAGCGCCCCGAAACCGTCGTCTGAGCGAGCGACCGCACCGTGCGTCTGAAACGATGGTGGTGCGCTAGGCGTCGCGGCGGGTGGCCGGCCGCGACGTCTTTTTCACTCCGGCCTCTTTGCGGTTCGCGGAAAAACGCGAGACAGGACGCAGCAGAGCACCGAGGCGCTTGATCTCGCGCCGGTGCTTCCGGGTTCGCTTCTCCGCTCGGCGGAGCGCGGCGAACGCCTGCTCCAGGTCACCTGCGAGTTCGTCGCCGTGCGGCACCACGTTGGGATCGAGGTGAGCGCAGATCGACAGGCAGCCGTCGTGCGTGAGAATTGCGAACTCGACCCCCATCCCGTGGAACAACGGGACGACGCCGTGCAGTGCGAGGACTCGGCTGCCGGCGAGGGTGCGCGCATTCTTCGGCCCTGGCACGTTGGTGCACACGGTGTTCACAATCGGGGTCGGAGGCATGAGCATGGGGAGAGCGGCTTCCACGACCGGTGGGAGCGCTCCCATCATGCGTAGACCATAGGCGGTGGCCCGAGGCTGCCCGCGTGCGTGGAGTGCCCTCATCTCCGTCGAGATGCGGTCCAGTCGCTCTAAAGGATCGGCCACGTCCACTGGCAGGCGCGGGAACATGGCGGAGATCGCGTTCCCGAGACTCGGGTCGTTGCCGCCCCCGCGCAGGCTTACTGGAACGATGGTGCGGAGGGACTTCCGCGTCGACGTGCGGTGGTGGCGCCAGAGGTAACGGCGCAGCGCTCCGGAGATGACCGACAGGGCCAGGTCGTTGACGGTGGTGCCCGTCTCGCTACAGACCGGGCCGTATTCCTCACGGTCGAATGTGGCCCAGGTCGCGCGTCGGCGGCTCGTGAGGGGAGCGTTCAGGGTCGTTGGGGGGGCGGGGTCTTCGTGGAGGAGGGAGACGACCGTCGATGTCAGTTCGGCGATGTCGCGCATGTGATTCCAGACCGGGGCGCCGTTTTCGGTGCCACCAAATGGATTTCCCCAGGCCTGCTTGTCCTCGGAGGCGCCACGCCTCGATGTGCCCTTCCGGGGTCGGCGTGCGCGAACCGGAGCGGCGGCGTCGGTGAGGAGGTCGAGGACGCGCATCCCGCTCATGCCATCGAGCATGCAATGGTGGGCCCGGAAGATGACGGCCGCTCGGCCGTCGGGGCCGCCCGCGATCGAGACGATTTCCCAGAGCGGTCGGTCGGCCCGCAGAGGCGCCGAGAGCACGGCCTCCGAGGCATCGCCGAAGCCGTCCGCCGGCCACTCCGTCGAGCGGAAGTGCCGGATCAACGAGAAGTCGGGATCGTCCTCCCAAGCCGGGCGCTCGATGTCGAGCGGAATCCGGACGGGCCGTTGTCGGAACCGGGGCAGCGCCCGCACGAGATCCTCCAGGCGCTCGAGGAGCAGCACCGGCTCGATCAGTCCTTCGAGTTCCGCGATGCAGCCCACGACGAGCGGTTGCTCCGGCCGCTCGAAGAACAAGAAGGCGGCGTCCAGCGCCGAAAGCGGCTCTGCGGGTGTGGTTTGATCCATGTCGATGTAGTGGGGTCCGGGCAGAGCGGTCGGGAACGAAGGGAAGGGGGCAGATTCCTGTTCAGCGGTCGGATGTCAAGGTTGACGAGCGGGTTTGAGTCGCTTGAGTGGTCGCGTGACCTGGCGTCGAGTGCAGGGTAGGCTCGTCTCGTGGCGGATGGAGCGACAGATCTTCTCGCGCGAGCAGTCGAACTGGTCCGGGGAAGCAAGAAGGTCGTTGCGCTGACCGGCGCGGGTCTATCCACCGAGTCGGGCATCCCCGACTTCCGCAGCCCCGGTGGTGTCTGGGAGAAGTACAAGCCTGTCGAGTACGCCGACTTCCAGAGGTCCGAGGAGGCGCGCCGCGCACACTGGCAGTACAAGGCCGCGACGATCCCTCCGATGCTCGCGGCACGGCCGAACCCCGCGCATGATGCCCTCCGTCGGCTCGAAGAGGCGGGCCGTCTACTCGCTGTGATCACGCAGAACATCGACGGTCTGCACCAGGCGGCCGGGAGTCGGCAGGTGCTCGAACTGCACGGCACCAACCGGCACACGGTCTGCCTCCAATGCGGGGCCGAGGAGTCGATCCAAACGGTCCTCGCACGCCTCGAGGCGGGCGAGGACGTCCCGAAATGCAAAGCGTGCGGAGGGGCCCTCAAGCCCGCGACGGTTTCCTTCGGCCAGATGTTGCCGCCGGATGTCCTTCGTCAGGCGATGGAGCACACCCGCCGCGCGGACTGTCTGCTGGCGCTCGGAACCTCGCTGCAGGTGCAGCCGGCTGCGTCCCTCGTCGACGTGGCGAAGGAACATGGCGCGAAGGTTGTCGTGGTCACCCGATCCAGCACGCCGTACGACTCGATCGCGGACGCCAAGCTCGATCACCCGCTGGGGACCTGCCTCCCCGCGATCGTCGCCGGCGTTCTCGACGGCGCACCTTAGCCAAGAGGAGGGCAGGGGCGGCCAAGGCCGGCTCAGCGAGGGGTGTTGGCCAAGATGACCGTCCACGGCAGTACGGCGAACAGCGTGTACGTGACTGCCAGGGACAGAAGTCCGGGCTCCACGAACCGGTGCTCGCGTCGCTGGTAGACCAGGATCAGGAGGCCCATGGCGACGATCTTCACCACGGCGATCCCATAGATCGGTCCCACCGACGACATCGCCGTAGCGACCAGCGGGTTTCCCTCGGGGAAACCCCGGCTCGTCCCCGCAAGCGTGACCCAGCCGTCCAGAAATTGGAGACTCAGGTTCGCGAGTAGGAGCGCCTGCAGCCGGGAGAGTGGAGTGAGGAGTGTTGCCACGAGAGCGGAGTTTGCAACGCTGGGACCAACCGTACCCGCGGGAAATCGAGCTTTTTGAGCGGTTCCGGTCTGGCGAATCTGCACGATCGGGCCGGCGACTCGCGGAGGTGAACGATCGCCGCCCCTGATCGGGAGTTCGCTGTGTGGTCGGGGCGTCGCACTCGTCCGTCCCGACGGGAGGGGCTTTTCAACCGCCTGCTAGGGCGACGGACGCCAGGCTTGCTATGGTGGGGGTAGGTGAGCGGGGTGGAGGATAAGGAGCGTCGGTTGCGGATCGCCGTGTTCGGCACCCGCGGGATCCCGGCCTCCTACGGGGGCTTCGAGACCTTCGCGGAGCAGTTGGGGTCGCGATTGGTCGAGCGCGGCCATTCGGTCACGGTTTTCGGCCGCTCGGGCAGCGTAGACCCGGCTCTGCACGGGCACTTCCACCGCGGAGTACGGCTCGTCGTCTTGCCGGCACCGCGGTCGAAACATCTCGAGACCGTCCTGCACACCGTCCGCGCGGCCTGGTGGGCTCGCGGGGAGAGGTTCGATCTCGCCGTCGTCTGCAACAGCGCGAACTTTCCGGCGCTGCCGCTGCTGCGGAAGACCGGAACCCCCACGGTCCTGGCCATCGACGGAATTGAGAGCACCCGTCGCAAGTGGGGCGTCGCCGGGCGATCCTTCTATCGGTTGGCGTCCTGGCTCGGTCCGCGCCTTGCAGACACGCTGATCGCCGACTGTCGCGTGATCGAGAACCACTACCGCGCTCGCGGTGCCGGTAGCGTTGAGATGATCCCCTACGGGGCCGAGCCGCCGCAGGCGACGGGGCGCGAAACCCTGGACCGCCTGGGCGTCGTTTCGGGCCAGTACGTGCTGTACGTGAGCCGACTCGAGCCCGAGAACAACGCGGACGTCGTCATTAGCGCGTTCCGTGCCTCCGAGGTTCCGGGGCACCTCGTCATCGTGGGCGATGCCCCGTACGCAGACTCGTACAAGACTCGGCTTTCGGAGTTGGCCGGAGGTGACGGCCGGGTTCGGTTCGCCGGATTCCTGTTCGGCGAAGGGTATGACGAACTTCGAGCGAACGCCGGGGCCTACGTCCAGGCGACCGAAGTCGGCGGGACCCACCCCGCGCTCCTCGAGGCGATGGCGGCGGGGCTTCCCATCGTAGCCAACGACATCCCCGAGCATCGTGAAGTTCTCGCCGATGCCGGTTGGTACTATCGAAAGAACTCCGTTCCTGACCTGGCCGAGCGACTTCGCGAGGTCCTGCTCGGAGACCAGGACGTTCGTGCGAGTCGGGCTGCGGCGGCGTTCGATCGCGTCCGAGCGGAGTACGACTGGGACCGCGTCGCGCGATCGTACGAGCGGCTCGCCGAGCGACTCGCCAAAGCGTGATTGCTTCGGTGAGGGGACTGGGGTAACGGGCGGAGCGATGGCCGTGGTCGCTAAAGGGCCCGATGGGGCAGAGGCGGGGTCGGCCCTCGGGAGCGGTCGAAGCGCCGAATCCGTCCGAGGGCGCGCTGCTGGGCGCGCGGTCGCTCGCGGAGGTCCCGTTGCGTACTTCCGGCAGCTCGCGTTGCTCGCCGATGGTCTCGTTCTCGCCCTTGCGTTCCCCCTCGCTTACCTCGTGAAGACGCGCATGCTGCCGGCGGATCTCACGCCACTCTACGCGCCCGAGGTCTACATTGCGCCCGCCGCCCTCGTCGCGATGGTGACGCTGTTCGCCCTAGAGCGCCGCGGCGCACATACTGCCGCCGAGACGCTCTCTCTCGGCGCCATCACCGGGACGGTCGTTTTGTCTGTTGGCATGGCGCTCGTCTTCGGCGCGACGGTTCTCTACACGTTCAAGCTCTCTTACGTGAGTCGATTGTTTCTCGCGATCTACGGTGCAACGAGCACGATCCTCCTGATTGGCGTCCACCTCAGCTTGCGGCCGCTGATCGTCCGCGCGCGCGAGTCGGGGGAGGCCGCACCGCGGGTTCTCTTCGTCGGCGAGGCCGATGATGTCGCGCACTTGTCGGCGGTGCTTGACGGGGAGTCGCCGTTCGGGATCGCCGTCGTGGATCGTCTCTCCGTAGCCGCGCTGCAGAGGGCGACGGTTTCTCGGGAGTCGGGGACAGAGTTCCCCGCTCTCGACGAGTTGCTCGCCCGCGAGGCGATCGATGAGGTCGCGGTTGCCACGCCAGATCTGCGGGCCGCCGACATCTCGCGTCTTGTCGCCGCGTGTGATCGCGAGGGCGTGCATCTCCACGTGTCGGTGGAAGCGCTCGGGGCCGGCCTCGAGCGCGCCCGCTTGGAGCACCTGGCCGACGTGCCGCTCCTGTCGATCAACCCGCAGGTGCACTCGGCCTGGGCACGGGCGGTGAAGCGTGCGCTCGACTTTGCGGTCGCCCCGATCCTGTTGGTCTTGTCGGCTCCGCTGTGGGTATTGATCGCGGCTGCGGTGAGCCTCGACTCGGACGGGCCGGTTTTCTTCCGGCAGGAGCGGATCGGCCTCAACAAGCGCCGGTTCGGCATGCTGAAGTTTCGTACGATGGCGGCGGACGCCGAGGGCCAGCGTGGGACGATGAGCGGCCTCAACGAGGCCGACGGGCCTATCTTCAAAGTGCGTCGCGATCCCCGCGTCACACGGGTCGGTAGTTTCCTGCGCAGGTTCGATCTCGACGAGCTCCCGCAGCTGCTGAACGTGCTCGCCGGACACATGACGCTGATCGGGCCCCGTCCGATGATCCCTGAGGAGATCGTCGACTTCGCGTCGTGGCAGCGGAAGCGGTTCTCGATGCATCCGGGGATCACCGGTCTCTGGCAGGTGAGTCACGCCCTGGGAGACCCGTTCCTGAGCGGCCTCCAGGCGGACCTGGACTACATCGATCGGTGGTCGTTGAAGTTGGACCTGACGATCCTCCTGCGCACCTTCCTCGCGGTGTTGCGCAATCGAGACGCACATTGAGCCCGAACGAGACGACGCGCGTTCCGTTCCTGGACCTGCGCCGTGAGTATGCGTCGATCGCAGGCGAGCTCGAGGCGGCGGTCCTCGAGGTCCTGCGGTCCCAGGCGTATATCCTGGGTCCGGCGGCGGCGCGCTTCGAGGAGGAGGTCGCCGAGTTCCTCGGCGTCGAGCACGCGATCGGTGTTTCGTCGGGTTCGGACGCGGTCTTGCTCGCGCTTGCGGCGCTAGACGTCGGTCCTGGGGACCAGGTCGTGACGACACCGTTCACGTTCTTCGCGACGGTGTCGGCGATCGTGCGCCTGGGCGCGCAACCTGTCTTCGCAGACATCTCGAGGGCGGACTACCTGCTCGATCCCGCCGAGGTTGCGAAGGTCGTCACGGATCGCACCCGGGCGATCATGCCGGTGCAGCTCTATGGGCAATGCGTCGATCCCGATGCGTTCGACGCCATCGGTCGCGAGCACAGAATCCCGATCATCGAAGATGCCGCGCAGGCGATTGGCGCGCGTCGTGGGAAGTTCGGCGCCGGCGCGTTCGGCGACTTTGGCTGTTTCAGCTTTTATCCGACCAAGAACCTCGCCGCGGTCGGCGAGGCGGGCCTCGTTACGACGGGGGACGATCGTCTCGCAAGTCGGGTGCGACGGCTGCGCGACCACGGCTCGGAGAAGCGATACGAACATTTGGAGGTCGGGTGGAACGCGCGCCTCGACGGCGTTCAGGCCGCGGCGCTTTCAGTGAAGCTCCGCCACCTGAAGGACTGGAACCAGGCTCGCGCGGCGCATGCCGCCAGGTACGGGGAACTCCTGTGCGACGCGGGCCTCGGGGAGACGCTCGGTCTACCGATCGTCGCTCCGGATGCGACTCATGTCTTTCATCAGTACGTGCTCCGCGCACCGCGCCGCGACGAGCTCCGCGCCCACCTCGCCGAGCACGGGATCGGCAGCGGGGTGTACTATCCCGAGCCGCTTCACGTGCAGCCCAGCTTCGAATCCCTCGGGTATGGCCCGGGAGATTTTCCTGAAGCCGAGCGCGCGGCGGCGGAGGTCCTGGCCCTGCCGATCTTCCCGCAGCTTCGTGCCCAAGAGCAGGACCGCGTCGTGAGCGCGATCATCGCCTTCTACGCTTGAACGCCTCCGCGGCCTACAGAGGCTCGATGAAGCGGTCGCGGAGCGCGGGAGTGGGGATGAGGCACTCCTTGTCGCGTCCGAACCAGCGGTCGCGATTCCGGGCGACATAGCGGTAGGCCACGTCCAGGACCCTGGAGATCCCGGGGATCTGCGCCAGCGGCGCGATCAGCGCCCAGCCACGCCCGAGGCGGCCGAGGACCCTTAGAATCGCCGTGCTGCGGCTGCTGACGCGGTTCCCTCGGTCGGGCTCGATGAAGACGACTGCTCCACCGAGGCCGACATCGCGCGCCTCCGCAGGCAGCCACTCCTCGGCGAGCGCACCCTGGAGGTGAGCGAACCGCAGTACTCCCACGGGGTCGCGTTCGGCCAGGAAGGCGACGGCGTGATTGCAGAGCAAGCACTCGCCATCGATGAACACGACTGGGCCCGGGAGAGGAGTTTTCGGATCGGGCACCATGGCCTCCGCCTATCGTAGCATGTGGCTTCGAGTCGGGCGGGGGGGGGGCACTGGTGGATCACGAAGACGCGGTGGGGAGGTGGAAGTGACTGAGGGATCGAGAGGCAGAGGACATCAGGGTACGGAAAATATGTGGGCGGAGGAGGTCGGTTTGCTCGGGTGCGTGAGCCAGGATCTAGGTTCCGGTAGATCCCCCAGTCAGCCAGGTAGAACTGCAAGCTCGGTGCCAGAAAAACCCTTGAAAAACATTAGGTTCGCATCGGGCAAAACTGCAAGAGAGGCTCCAGGCCGTGCGAAATTACGGTTTTGTGGGTATAGTTCGCCGGATCCATTGTACTCCACCAATGCACTGAACCGATTCTCTGCGGCGCCTCGCTGGGCCGTCGCGACGCGATAGCGCACGGCGTCATGTGCTTTAGTTTCGTGGACAGGCCCTGATTTCCCGGTTAGAAGCCGCCGATCGGCCACTCCCGCTTCATTCGTTTTGTCGCCTCCGGCTTCGGTCTGGGTTTTGCCCCATTTGCGCCGGGTACGTTCGGGTCGCTGCTGGGCATCCCTCTTTACCTTGCGATTTTGCAAGTGACCGACGCGGTCGTCCCGACGCTCGTCCTGGTCGCGGTCGCAATCGGGATCGCCTGCTGGATCGCCGGCCAGGCGGAGCAGGTTCTCCCGGAGCACGACAGCGGCGAGATCGTGATCGATGAGATCGTCGGGATGTTGGTGGCTCTCCTGTGGATTCCTCCAACGTTTCCGAATCTGATCCTCGCATTCGCCCTGTTCCGAGTCTTCGACATCGTAAAGATCTGGCCCGCGGGAGAGATCGACCGTCGGATGCCGGGGGGGGCGGGCGTCGTCCTGGACGACGTCGTGAGCGGGATCTATGCGAACCTCCTCATGCGACTCTTCATCTGACCTGGGAGTGAGATCTAAATGGCCCTGCGCGTAGCAATCCTGTCCACCGGCGAAGAGCTCACCACGGGCAAAATCGCCGACACCAATGCACAGTGGCTCGCCGATCGGTGCTTCGGCCTGGGGATCGACGTCGCTGCGGTGCTGGTCGTGGGAGACGACCGCGAGAGGATCACCTGGGCCTGGGAGCGGGCCTTCGAGGCGGCGGACTTGGTCGTCTGTACCGGCGGCCTCGGCCCGACGACGGACGACCTCACGACGCAAACGGTCGCCGCAATGCTGGGGGAGCCCCTGCGCTTCGATGAGGCCTCGGCCGAGAAGGTCCGCCAACTCTTCGCGGCGATGAATCGCGAGATGCCCGAGAGCAATCTGCGCCAGGCGCTGTTTCCCGAGAGTGCGACGATCCTGGAGAACCCCCTCGGCACGGCCCCCGGCTATCGCGTGACCTGTGAGCGCAGCGTCGGCGGGGCGCCGGTGATGCGTCACCTCGTGGTGATGCCCGGTGTTCCCCGCGAGATGAAGCCCATGTTCGACGAACGGGTCCTGCCGTGGCTCACGGCGCTTCCGGGCGTCGGGGCGGCCCCGGTGACGCGCGTTTTTCAGACCTTCGGCATGAGCGAGTCGGCCCTCGGGGAGCGGGTGAGCGAGCTCGCGGGAATCGGCGAAGTGCGCGTGAGTTATCGCGCGAGCTTTCCGAAGATCGCCGTGAAGCTCATCCTTCCTGGAGACGTGGCCGGCGCCGAGCAGCGGATCGAGGGGCTCGCCTGCCGGGTGCGCGAGGCACTCGGCCCGGTCGTGTACGCCGAGGGCGAAGCGACGATGGAAGAAGAAGTCGGTCGGGTGCTTCTCGAGAAGAAAGCGACGGTCGCCGTTGCGGAGTCGTGCACCGGAGGGCTCATCGGCCATCGGCTCACCGACGTGCCGGGCTGCTCCGCGTACTTCCTCGCCGATTTCGTCACCTACTCCAACGAGGCGAAGGCCTCGGTCCTCGGCGTCTTGCCGCAGACTCTGGAGGCGCATGGTGCCGTCAGCGAGGAGGCCGTGCGGGAGATGGCGGCCGGTGCGCGACGGCGGTCGGGAGCCGACGTCGCGATCGCGACGAGCGGCATCGCGGGACCGGGTGGAGGCACAGAGGAGCGGCCGGTCGGCACGGTGTGTTTCGGCCTCGACGCGGACGGCGTCCAGCTCGGGCACCGCCTGCAGTTGTGGGGCAATCGGGATTGGATCAAGACCCTCACCTCGCAGATCGCGCTCGACTGGATCCGGCGTTGGGCCCTGGGCCTTCCGGTGCTGGAATCCGGCTTTCGATCGTGATACGAACAAAAAGCGAAGATGGTTCAGAGGCATTGATTTTGTCGCCCCCGGCGATGCAATCGAGATCGAAAGCCGCCATAAAGTCGGTTGGGATCTACCGGAGGGGTATTGGGGATGTTCCCTCCCCCAGGTTCGAGCCCGATCGAGAAGCGGAAGGCCGTTAAGAGACACTGGCTGTCCGGCACTGCCGCTAAGGTTCAGGCAGATTCAGGGCAGGTTGAGGAAGGACGATGGGGCGCGACATGGCAAAACGGAAGTCGGAAGGGCCGATGGCCCAGGTGGTACAGGCAGACGCGAGCAATCGGGATCGTGCCGTCGAGCTGGCGATGAGCCAGATTGAGAAGCAATTCGGCAAGGGCGCTATCATGAAGCTTGGGGCCGACGCGGTCCCGAACGACGTGGCGGCCGTGTCGACGGGCTCGCTCTCGCTCGACATCGCTCTCGGCGTCGGTGGGGTGCCCCGTGGCCGTGTCATCGAGATCTACGGCCCGGAGTCGTCCGGTAAGACAACCTTGTCTCTGCAGATCATCGCCGAGGCCCAGAAAGAGGGCGGCGCGAGCGCCTTCATCGATGCCGAGCACGCGCTCGACACGGTTTACGCTCGGAAGCTCGGTGTGAAGCTCGAAGATCTTCTGATCTCCCAGCCGGACAACGGTGAGCAGGCGCTCGAGATCGCCGAGACGCTCGTTCGCTCTGGTGCCCTCGATGTCCTGGTTGTGGACTCCGTGGCGGCGCTAGTGCCTCGCGCCGAGCTCGAGGGTGACATGGGCGATCCGCAGATGGGCCTGCAGGCGCGGCTCATGTCGCAAGCGCTGCGAAAGCTCACCGCCACGATCGCGCGCTCGCGCACCATCGTGATCTTCATCAACCAGATCCGCATGAAGATCGGCGTCATGTTCGGCAACCCGGAAACAACGACGGGTGGCAACGCTCTCAAGTTCTACTCGTCGGTCCGCATGGACATCCGCCGGATCGGTGCGATCAAGCAGGGCGACGAGGTCGTGGGCAACCGCACCAAGGTGAAGGTCGTAAAGAACAAGGTGGCACCGCCGTTCCGCGATGCTGAGTTCGACATCCTCTACGGACAGGGCATTTCCCGTGAGGGGGAGATCCTCGACCTCGGTGCCGACGACGGCCTCGTCGAGAAGTCGGGCTCCTGGTACTCGTACGCCGACGAGCGGATCGGGCAGGGGCGTGAGAACGCCAAGGAGTTCCTGCGGGAGAACCCCGACATCGCGGCGACGATCGAAGCGGCGATTCGCGAGAAACGCGGGGTGCCCGGCGGCGCAGGGTCGGCTAGCGCAGTGCCCGCTAGCGCAGATGCTGAAGCGGATGCCGACGAGCCGCTCGAACTCTCCGACGAAGCGGAGCCTGCCGTCCAGGCGGCAGCTGCGGGGCAAAAAGACTAGCAAACCGCTCGATTCCGACGTCCCGGCCGGTGCGTTCGCGCTCCGGTCGGGTTCGTCGGGGCCCGACCGCCATTGCGCAGAAGCGTGCAATCCGTGCCGTCGGCTCATGGCCCCAGTTTGACCGTCCGATGATCCCTGAGTGAGCCGTCGCGGAGGTTAATCCGCGGCCCGAGGTTCGCGCTCGAGAGGGGGTCAGCATGTTGATGATCGACGAAATCCTGCGGCACGCGTTGGACCGCGAGGCCTCGGATATCCACCTGAAGCTCGGTGCGCCGCCGTACCTGCGGCGGTTCGGCCGTCTCGGGCCCGAGGAGCAGTTCCCGCCGCTCGGCGAACTGGATCTGCAGGACATCGTGAAGCAACTTGCGGACGAGCCACAGCGGGCTCGCCTGGCTGCCGAGCGGCAGGTCGATCTGGGCTACGGCACCGACGAACTCGGTCGTTTCCGTGTGAACATCTATCACCAGCGCGGTGAGATGCGGATCGCAATGCGTGCGATCCCGAGGTCGGTGAAGGCTCTGAAGGAGCTTCAGCTCCCCGAGATCGTTGGGAAGATGGCCGAGGAGTCGCGTGGACTGATCCTCGTCACGGGGACGACCGGCTCCGGAAAGTCGACCTCGCTGGCATCGATGATCGACCAAATGAACCAGCGCGATGCGATGCACATCGTGACCGTCGAGGATCCGATCGAGTACACGCACCGCGACAAGCTCTCCATCATCAGCCAACGTGAGGTCGGCGTCGACGTGCCCAGTTTCGCGGCGGGCTTGAAGGGGGCGCTCCGTCAGGATCCCGACGTGATCCTCGTCGGTGAGATGCGTGATCTGGAGACGATTGAGACCGCGATCATGTCGGCCGAGACGGGTCACCTCGTCATGAGCACGCTCCACACGCTCGACGCGGCGGAGACCGTGACTCGTGTGATCCAGGCGTTTCCGGACCACCAGCGAGAGCAGATTCGGATCGTGTTGTCGTCCGTCCTGAAGGGGATCATCAGTCAGCGTCTCGTCCCGCGCGCTGACGGCAAGGGACTCGTTCCCGCCGTCGAGATAATGGTGAACACGGCGCTCGTGCGCGACATCATCAAGGACCCCGAGCGCAGCCCGCGCGAGCTCACCGATGCCATTGCCAAGGGCAACGTCTCGTATGGCACCCAGACGTTCGATCAGTCGCTCATGAATCTCTACCGCCGCGACCTGATCACGTACGATGAAGCCCTCTCGCAGGCGACGAACCCGGACGATTTCGCCCTCCAGGTGCGTGGCATCAGCTCCACCTCGGACGCCCGCTGGGACAACTTCGACTCCGACGAAAACTCCGACGATGCCCTCGCCCCCACCTCCGGCGGCGCCGCCGCGGTCCCGTTGCTTGGCGCCCGAAAGCCGCCCGCCGCCCCCCCAGCCGCCCTGGTAAAGAGGTTCTAGAAGCGGAGGGGACGTTGGTTAGTCTCGGGATTTTTGTTTAGTCGCGGTTACCGAGGGCGTCGGGTCGGACCGAACCTGCATCGCGACTAAACAAAAATCCCGAGACTAACCAACGTCCCCAACCTGGTCTGCCTCGGAGACTTCTGATTCGACGAGGAGAACGTTCCAGGCGAACCAGCCGAGGGCGAGGGAGATGGCGACGGCGGCGAGGAGCTTGCGGTGGTGTCTTATGTTCACGGACTCGGTCTAGGGCGTTGACGCGGTTGACACAAGCGTTGTCGGGATCTCGATCGGATCTGATACTTCTGAGGCGTGGGGTGGAAGAAGCCGCGGGAAGGGCCGGCGGTCGGTACGATTGGGGACCGAGAGACGCAGGAGAAGCGCGCCTTTGCGAGTTCGGTGCGCTCGCTCGCAAGGCGCCCTCGCACGGCGGCCGAGATCGAGACGTTCCTGCTGCGTCGCGAGTACTCGTCCGAGGTGATCGAGTTCACGATCAACCGGCTGCGCGAGCAGGGGTACCTCGACGAAGCCGCGGTCGCCGACGTGATCGTTCGCGAGGCCGAGCGTCGGAATCTCGGTAGCCGCCGGGTGGCGCAGAAGATGTCCACGCGCGGTGTGCCCAGAGATGTAGCGGCGCCGGCTGTCGAGGAGAGTGGCGAGGGTGATCTACAGCGCGCGCGGGCGTTGCTCGAGCGGCGCTATCCCGACGGCGTCGACGGCGACCTGAAGGTTCGGGAGAAGGCCGTGCGCCTGCTCGTTCGGCGCGGCTTTCCCTACGGGATCGCGCGGCAGGCGATCGGCATGGACATCGATATCGACGGGTAGGCGCATCTCGGGTCAGAGCGCGCGCTGCCGCTGTATTGACGGGACTCGGCTGTGTCCGGGGGCGCCCGCGGCGCCCTTGCCCTCAGCGCGCCGTGGAGGTCTCGTCCTGAACGGCCTCGGCCGACGTGCGCTCGGGCTTCACGTCGCTGTGGCAGGCGTTCTGATCGCCGACCTTCGGGAGATCGGTACCGCGGCGCTCGAGGAGTCCGCGACCCTGCTCGCCCACCCCGGGGCTCTGCATCGCGCGACGCTCGGGCTGGTAGTCAGGGTCGTTCCCGCTCGCGAACTCCACGATCTCCTTCGAGATGCGCATGCTGCACCAGTCGTGGCCGCACATCGCGCAGAAATCCGTGTCGACGTCGAGATCCTCGTCGTGCAGCGCGCGGGCGGTTTCGCCGTCGAAGGCGAGCTCGAACTGGCGCGGCCAGTTCAGTGCGGCCCGGGCACGGGAGAGATCGTCGTCCCACTCGCGTGCGCCGTCGACGCCACGGGCGATGTCGCCCGCGTGGGCGGCGATCTTGTAGGCGATGCAGCCTTCTTTCACATCCTGCGGGCGGGGCAGGCCGACGTGCTCTTTCGGCGTGACGTAGCAGAGCATGGCGGCGCCGTGGCGAGCGGCCTCGGTGGCGCCGATGGCGCTCGTGATGTGGTCGTAGCCGGGGAACACGTCGGTCACGAGAGGGCCGAGGACGTAGAAGGGCGCGTCGTCGCAGACCTTCTGCTGGAGTTCCATGTTGAAGCCGATCTGATCCATCGGAACGTGGCCCGGACCCTCGACCATGACCTGCACGCCTGCATCGCGAGCGCGGTGGACGAGTTCGCCGAGGGTGTGCAGCTCTGCGAGCTGGGCGGGGTCGGATGCGTCGGCAAGGCATCCGGGGCGCAGTCCGTCTCCGAGCGAGTAGGTAACGTCATACTCGCGCATGATCGCGCTGATCTCGTCGAACAGCTCGTACATTGGGTTCTGTTTGTTGTGGTGGATCATCCACTTGCCCAGCAGCGAGCCGCCGCGCGAGACGATGCCGGTGATGCGGGGACGAACGAGCCCGAGATGCTCGCGCAGTACGCCCGCGTGGATCGTGAAGTAGTCGACGCCTTGCTGCGCTTGATGCTCGACTTCGGCGAGGATCATGTCGTGCGACAGCTCTTCGATCGAGCGGCCGATGATCATGCTGTAGATGGGCACCGTGCCGATCGGAATCGTGCTGTGGTCGATGATCGCCTGTCGGCATTCGGCGAGATCGCCGCCCGTGGAGAGATCCATCAGGGTGTCGGCGCCGTAGCGCTGCGCCCAGCGCAGCTTCTCGACCTCTTCGTCGAGGTTGCTCGAGACCGGTGATGCACCGATGTTCGCGTTGATCTTCGTCGTGATCATTCGACCGATGCCGGTCGGGTCGAGTCTCTTTTTGGCGACGTCGCCGCGAAGCGCGTCGTCGTCCTCGAGCTCGGCCTGGCGCTGCGGCGCCGTCTGATTGACCCAGAGCCCGGCGCGCTCGGTAGCGCCCGGGTGACCCACGACCGTGGAATCGCGACTCGTCGGAGTCTCGGAAGGGGGCTGGCCCGCGCTTCCCGCCAGGTGGCGGACGTTCGCCGGGATGACCAGGCGACCCCGCGCGACCTCGGCGAGGATGAGCTCTGCGGCGACGCCCTCCCTCTGGGCAACGCGGCGCATCTCCGGTGTGATCTGGCCTCTCCGAGCACTCTCGAGCTGAGTCATGCTTGAGGTTCTACGCTCGGTCCTCTGGGCGTTCAAGGACGCTTCCGAGGAGGCCCGAGCGGAGCCGGCTCCCATAGGCCAGCCGGGCCAGAGCGGGAAGCACGGTGAGAGAGGCGATGCCGGCGGCCAACAGCGTGACGGAGACCAGGACCCCGAGGCGCACGTGGATGGCAAAGGACGACAGGCAGAGCGTCGCGTACCCGGCGCTGTTCGCGCTTGCGACGAAGAAGATCGCCTTTCCGGAGGTGTCGTAGGTGGCGCGCAAGGCCGCACCGAAGTCCTTCCGGCGCGCGGTCTCCTCGCGCAATCGGAACAAGAAGTAGGCTGCGTAGTCCGCACCGATCCCGATCCCGAGCGCCGTCACCGGCGCCGTCACTACGTCGAGAGGGATTGAGAATGCGCCCATCACACCGAAGTCGACGACGACGGCGATGAGTAAGGGCACGACGACGAGAAGACCGCCGAGCGCGCTTCGCAGGAGAACGCTGGCCACGAGGAACGTGACGAGTGCGATCTGAGCGATGTTGATGAGCTTCCCGGCGACGACGACTTCTGTGAGTGCGGCGTTCGAGGCCAGGGTCCCCGCGATTCGAGCCTCGTATCCCGGAGGGAGTACGTCTTCAAGAATCATCTTGGCGTCGGCAATACGCTGCGTGCCGTACAGGGTGCTGTCGTCCTGCAAGAGTACGACGACCTTGGCGATGCGGTCGTCCGTGGTTAGCTGGGTCGTCACCGAGCCTCCGCCCGACTCGTAGAGAAAGAGGATCTGCTTCGCGAGTCGCGTGCGCTCGGGAAGCGGGAGCGTCGGGTCGTCTTCGAGCGCGCGGTACAGGAAGTGCAGCGTATCGACGATCGAGGTTGCCTTGCCGACGCCGGGAAGGTCTTCCATGCGTCGCTCGAACTGGTCGATGGCGCGCAGCGATTCGGGATAGAGGATCCCGCCCGCCTCGGGTGCCTCGATCAGGAAGACCAAGGTGTTCGTGCCGGCGAAGGTCGCGTTCAGGCGCTCGTCGTCGTCGTGGACCGTAGTGCCGGGCGCGAAGCTTCGTTTGAAACTCGTGTCGACGTGAATGCGCGAGGCGAGCCCGAAACAGATCACGACGACCACCGTCGTCGAGGCGAGGATCGGGAGTGGCCACGAGGCGAGGACGCCGTCGGCTAGGCGTCCGAGCGTGGCGTCGAGGATTGCGTGTCGGTTCTCGCGGCCGACCTCCTTCTCGCGGGGCGGGGGAAGCGCCGCCCGGACGGCGGGAATCAGGGTCAGTTCGATCACGAGGATGGAGGTGACGCCGAGAGCGCCGAACAGACCGAACGTGCGGACGGTCGCAAGATCGAACGTGACGAGCGAGGAGAGCGCGAGGGCCGCGATCGTGCCGGCGGCGACCATGACGGGGCCGATCTGCGCGATGGACTCAATGATGGCGGCGTGGTTGTCCCCCAGACGGGCGTACTCCTCGTAGTAGCGCTTCAGGATCTGCACGGCGTGTCCCGCGCCGACGGCCAGGATCAGAATCGGCGTCGTCGTGGTGAACGGATCGAGCGGCACGTCGAGCAGTCCCATGGCACCGATCGCCCACACGACCGCCAGGATCGCCGTGACGAACGGCAGGAAGATGGCCTGCATCGTGCGGAACGCGTGGTAGTGAACCAGCCCGATTAGGATCAGCGCGAGCGGCAGGTACGTAGTGACTCGGGCGGACTCGAGGCCGAGCGCCCCTGCGAGAACGACGGGGCCGGACAGCGCGTACTCGAAGCTGCTGTCGTCGAGGGACGACATCTCGTCGCGCACCCGCGTGTAGAGGAGCTCGTAGCTCGGCAGCTCTTCGGTGAGGTCGAACGTCGCGTAGATCGCGATGCCATCGCCTTCGCGTGAGGCGAGCGTCTCGATGTAGGACGGGTTCGCAAAGACGCGCTCGCGAACCTCATCGGCCTCAGTCTGAGAAGAGGGCGCGGCCGACATCAGAGGATCGATCTCGATGTCCCCGTCGATGGCGCGGATGTCGTTCATGGCCGGCGAAGCGATGCTCTGGAAGAGCGGGTGGATGATCCCAGGGAGGGCCTCGATGCGTGCGCTCACCCGGGCGACGGATGTGAGAAACGGGGCAGAGAAGGCATCCCCGCTCGTCGGGAAGAGGCCGATCAGGACCAGGTTCTTGTCGCCGAAGCGTTCGTTGAGCTCCTGGAGCGCCTGGATCGCCTCGTGGGACGGAGGGAGGTTGCGATCGGGGTCGACTTCGAGTCTCAGTCGCGGCACTCCGAGCGCGAGGAGCGCCGAGACGAGCACGAGTGCGCCGATGACGATGCGACGGTGGCGTACGACGAACGTGGCCCACTTCCTGAATGCGGGGGATCCCATTAAAATGAGTAGGTCACGCGACCGTAGAGTTGGCTGTTGCGTTCATATTGGCCGACTAGCGAGTCCTGATCTCCCCAGATGCCGAGAAGGCCCAGTTCGAGTCGCAGAGCGTCCGTCCACGCCCAACTCGCGTGCGCGCGTGTCAGCGCGTAGCCGGCCTCGATCCCCCAGACGCCCAACAGTTCCGTCGTGAGCCGTTCGCCGAACCACGGCGTTTCGAGGTTGACCGCGAGCCTCGTGTCGACGTTGCGCACGAGCAGCGGGACGTCGTTGTTGAACAGCAAGACTTGGTAGAACTCGACGAGCGCGAGCGTGTCGGCGAAGAACGTGTCGGCCGCGAGGCCCCACTCGATCGCATCGCGTTTCACATACGTTGGAAGCATGAGAGTCTCGCCGTCGAGCAGGGCGTCGACGGCGTCCGGGTCGTTCACGACCTGATCGGTGAGGCGCGAGAGTTCGAACGACCATGGCCTTCCGAACTTGTATGCCCCCTCGGCCCGCACACTCCAATCCCCAACGGTAGTTGCTGCGTCGGCGCCGACCGATGTGTATCGAAGGTAGGCGGGAAGCAGTTCGGTTTCGACCGACGGGTCCTCAATCGGATCGTTGACGCGGGCCGTCGTGTCGAAGGCCGGAGCGGTGTCGTATCCGTCGAAGAACATGAGGTGCCAATCTACGATGCCGCTGCGTCCGCCGAGCCGGACTCCGACGTTGCCGTTGTCGAACCGCCGGGCCGGCGCATCGCTGTTTCGCGCGACTTGATCGACAGGAAGGTCGCATGGGCAGGGCGTTCCGTCGATGGCGCCGACGAATATCGTGTCGGGCGCGCGGGCCGCGGGAGCGAACCAGCGCTCGCCGGGGAGAGGAAACCGCCAGGGGACGGCGATCGGCTGCCACACGAGTGAGAACTGCAGGTCGCTCGTGTGCCAGCTGGCGGGAGGCGAGGGCGCAAAGAGCTCGATGGAGACCGCGGGCACGGCGATCTTCCGATCCTTCTCGCTCACGAGGAACGGATCCTCATACTCGCGCGGGTTGAGCTGGTCGTTTGGTTGGATGACGTCGAGGATGCCCCAGAAGAACTTCTGGGTGCCGAGCCGGACCGCGGCATGCTCGGTGGTGAAATCGATCCAGGCTTCGCCGAGTTCGAGGGACGGAGAGTAGTTCTGGAACGTTCGGTCGAAGTCGAACGCTCCTGTGCGGGCGCCGAACGGGGGACCCCCAATTCGGCCGACGGCGGAGAGTTTCCATCGAAGCTGGTCTGTCCACTTCTGAGTCGCGGAGAGGTCGAGCCGCGCCAGCGGGCGTTGCCTGGGTGTGTCGTCGTCGAAACGAGCGACGCCGAGCCCTTCGATCCGGCCCGACAATTCGACGGGACCCGCAGCAGCCGAGGCAGGCTGCGCCCCTAACACCGAGGCCAGGAGACAGATCAACAGGGTGGGCGACGAGAGGACGCGGTCGTTCTCCGGACCCACCAGCAGCATGGGCCTATCTGTTCCGCTTGCACCGGAAACCGCAAGCGAATCCATCTACTGTACTTACACGGAGGTGCGCAGTAGGCTCGCGCCGATGCGAAAAGCGCTAATTTCGATGGCGATCGTGACGGCCCTGGCTGCCACGGCATCCGCGGCTTCGGCGGAGGTTGACACGGCGACGCGGAAGGCTTTAGCGGACTCGGACCTCATCTACACCGCCACCGAGCGCAAGGATGGCTCGCTGAGTTCGGCCGCGCCCATCTGGTTCTGGTCGGATGGCGAGAGCGACGTCCTCTACACCAGCACCGCTCCCGACAGCTGGAAGGCGAAGCGGCTGGAGCGCGGGAGTCCGTTGCACGTCTGGGTCGGCGAGGACGATGGGCCGTATCTGATCGGGGAAGCCGAGCGCATCGACGACCCGGAAACGGTGACCATGATGGGTGAGAAGTACTCCGACAAGTACTGGATCGCCTGGATCGGGTTCTTCCGCCCGCGCGCGGACCGCGTGACGGAGGGCAAGACGATTGCCTACCGAGTGAAGCTCCGTCCGGCTGACGCCAAGGCCGAGTGACTCAGTTGGGGAACTGAAGGGTCGCGGTTCCGATCACGAGGCGGTCGCCCGCCTCGTTCTCCATCCAGACGTCGCACTCGATGCGTCGCGTCTCGTCGTCCTTCTCGGTGATCATCGCCTGGATCTTCGCGGGGACGCCGGCGCGTGCGAGGCCCCGGAACGTCGTGCCGATGCGTTCGAGGCGCGAACCGGGCATCCAGCCCAGGAGGGTGCGCGAGAGCAGGCCGAGGGACATGTTGCCCGGCGTGATCTGGCCGGGAAGGCCTTCTTCCTGGGCGCTCTTGTTGTCCGTGAAGCGGCCCGCGTTCATGTCCATCGCGATGGCATGCTCGCGAACGAAGTCGGAAGCGAGATCGATCGTGACCGGATCGAGCTCGTCACCAGGCTCGATCGTTTCGAACGACGTGCTCATGCCGACTCCTTCTTCGCCGTCCGCTGCATCAGACGCGAGTCGACGTTCGCGATCAGCTCGTCGTTCTGATTGCGGATCTCTTGACGGAAGACGACGAACCACATCGACCCGCTCCGTCCTGTCTTCTCGTAGATCTCGGTGATTCGCGAGATCGCCGTCACCTGGTCCCCGGCGCGAATCGGAACGCCGAGCTCGATGTCCTTCCCGGCATCGAAGCCGTCGCGGGTCATGTGCTTCATCACCTCGGGAGGCATCCACTGCCCGCCGCGGAGTTTCACGACGTAGGTTGGAAAGGCGATCAGGGCGCCGTGCGGGCCGGCCTTCGCAGCTTCCTCATCGAGGTAGATGGGATCGTCGATGCCCAACGTGCGCGCGTACCGGATCAGATCCTCAGCATGGATCTGCTCGTACGTATAGCGATCGTAGACTTCTCCGATGAGGCTCTTGTCGATGTCCTCGAACGACATCGGAAGGAGGTTAACGACCGGGGGTCGGCTGCGCGAGTAGCCGCTCGACCTCGTCACGCAGCCGTTTCTTGTGGATCTTGCCGCTCGGGGCACGGGGTAGATCGGCGTGGATGACCAGCTGTTCGGGGAGCTTCCTGGTCGTGAGGTCCTTTTCGCGCAGGAACGACACGAGTTTGTCGAGGGTCGGTGCATCGGCGCCCGGGGTCAGACGGATGCAGGCGCACGCCCGTTCGCCGGTCTCGGCGTTGGAGATCGGCACGACCGCGACCTCGGCAACGGCGGGATGCGTGGCGATTAAATCCTCGATCTCCCGGGCACTGATCTTCTCGCCCTTGCGGACGATGATGTCCTTCACGCGCCCGGTCACGGTGAGATAGCCCGTGCGATCGATGACGCCGAGGTCACCGGTACGCAGGAAGCCCTCCTCGTCGAACGTCTCCGCGTTGAGGCTCGCGTCGGCGTAGCCGACCATACAGTCGGGGCCGCGAGCGCGGATCTCGCCTTCGACCCCGATCGCCGTCGGCGTCCCGTTCTCGTCGCATATGCGGATCTCCACGCCCTGGAGGGGGCGCCCCTCTGTGTCGAGCCCGCGAGACTCGGCGTCCTCGGCGTCGGTGGTGGAGATCGTGGGGAACTCGGACGAGCCGTAGACGCGCTTAGAAATCAGGCCGGGAAGCTTCTCTCGCGCGAGTCGCATCAATTCCGACGGGACACTCGCGCCGCCGCACGAGAACAGACGAAGGCTCGAGAGATCTCGCTTGCCGAGGTCGGGATGCGCGAGCATCTCTTGCAGGAAGGTCGGGGCGCCGATCATGTACGTTACACCTTCGGACTCGATTCGTTCGAGTGCGACGCCGGCATCCCATCGGTCCATGAGGATCGCACTCGTGCCGAGCAGGGCGGGCGCGAGAATGCCGTGGATGACTCCCGAGACGTGGGTGAGCGGGGAGGGCATCAGTACGCGGTCATCGGGGCCGAGCGCGTGTGCCACGCGAAGGCTCGCGAGTTCGGCGTCGAGAGTCTCGTGTGTGTGCATGGCGCCCTTCGGCGCTGCCGTCGAGCCCGACGTGTAGACGACCACCGCGAGGCTCGACGCATCGACCATGGGCACTTCCGTTTCGTCGGTCACAGCGAGAAGATGGGCGAAGTCCTCGGCCGGCGCTTCGGCGGGGCGTTCGGGTCGCGTGAACACGACGCGCGGCTCCCAGCTAGCGGCGGTCACGGCTTCCGCGAGGAGTTCGCGGTAGTCGATGTCGCCGCGTCGGTCCGGCATGACGATGACCTGCGGGGTCGTCTCCGACAGAATCAGCGCGACCTCGCGTGCCCGCAGGTGCGGGACGATCGGCACGGCGATGGCGCCGAGACGTACCGTCGCGAGAAGCGTGACCGCAGCCTCCCACCAGTTCGGCAGCTGGTAGGCCACCGCATCGCCCGGGCCGACGCCGCGGCGAGCGAGGCCGCTCGCGCATCGCCTTACCGCTCGGTCGAGTTGGTCGAAACGGAGGTGCGTTCCTCCGTCGACGAGCGCGATTCGATCGGGCTGTTGTGCGCACGTCACCTCGAACCTCTGGAAGAGGGAGATGCCGCGCCAGAGTCCGGAGGACCGATAGAGGTCGGCCAAGCCCCCTTTGGGCTTGTCATGTTTCATGCGAGCCAACGTCGTGGCTCCTACGCTTAGGTTCGCCCGAACGTCAAGAGCCGTCACTCCCACGCGGGGTCCAGCCACCGCCAGGCGATCAGGGTTGACACCATTTGTGGGCGAAATTTATAAGCCGGGGGCATCCTCCGCGCCTCCGAACTGGCGGCGGCGCAACCATTGCAAGGAATACCCACCTCTTATGAAGTTGATGCGCTTGCTGTCCGTGGCGGTCTCTCTGTTGGCAGCGTTCGCGGCGCCCTCCGGCGCCGCACGCGTCGTGGAGAACCTGTTCGCGGCAAAGCTGCTCGACGAGAATCGTGGGTGGGTCGTGGGTGCCTTCGGGGCCGTCTATCGGACGGACGACGGGGGGGCGACGTGGGATACCCAGAAGACGCCCACTCTGGATGACCTGTTCTCGATCGACTTTTCGAACGAGATGGATGGCGTCGTGGTGGGGAAGGCCGGAACAATCCTGCGCACCGACGACGGTGGGAGGACATGGACGAAGATCGATGGCGGCACGAATCGCAATCTTTTCGCAGTCGCGTTCGCGAGCCGCGACCACGTCTGGGCCGTCGGCGACTGGGGCGCGGTGTTCGAGTCGGTAGACGGCGGCGAGACGTGGAAGGATCGGACTCTCTCCGACGATATCGTGCTGACGGACATGGCCTGGGCCGATGCGCAGCACGGTGCACTGGTCGGTGAGTTCGGCAGCGTCCGTATCACCGACGACGGCGGCGTGACGTGGCGCCCGAGTGATGTTGGGACCGACAAGACGTTGTTCGGCGTGGACTTCAGGAGCCCCACCGACGGTTGGGTCGTCGGGATAGACGGCCTGATCCTTCGCACGCGGGACGGCGGCGAAACGTGGGATCTCCAGCGCGGGCAGCGCGGATCGTCTTCTCTTGCGGAACTCGGAGCCCTCGAGGCGCTTCGGAATCCGGGGCTCTACGACATCTCGTTCTCGGATGAATTCGGATACGTCGTCGGTGACATTGGCATGATGCTCGTCAGTGCGGATGGAGGAGAGAACTGGGCGGAGCACAAGTTGCCCGCCGAGATGGCGCTTCTCTGGGTGCGAGGTGTGTCGGCGGCGCCTGGCGACCACGCGGTCGTGGCCGGTGCGAACGGTCTCACGGCACGGTTCGATCGAGGTGAGGTCCTTCTCCAAAAGGGCGACGGCTGAGCCCGGGCGGGATCCACTAGATGCTCCCAAGGCACACGATCGAGGCCTACCTCTTCTTCCTGTTGCGGCACAAAGGAAAGATCACGCTCCTGATCGGCGCCATCACGGCCTTCTTCCTCTACTTCATGTGGTTTCACATGGCCGTGGCGACGAACTTCTTCGACCTCTACCCGCCGGGCCATCCGTACATCCAGCTCTACACGAAGTATCGTTCGATGTTCGGTACCGCGAACCAGTTGGTGATCGTCGTCGAGACCAAAGAGGGAACCATCTTCGACAGTCCCGAGACGTTCAAGAAGGTGGATCGGATCACGATCGATCTTCTGCAGAACGTCCCCGGTGTGAACGGCGAGCAGGTACTGTCGATCACGCATCCGAAGACGAAGACGACCCTCACGTCGGGCACCGGAATCAAGGTGGTGCCGCTCACCTATCCGCGACTCCCCGAGGACGAAGCCGACCTCGAGTTCATGAAGACCAAGGTCTACACGACCGACGGCATCCGCGGCTTCTTCGTATCGATGGACGACAAGGCGACCTTGATCACGGCCGGGTTCTGGGAGGAGTACTTCGATCTTCCGGCGATGCTGAAACAGATCGAGGAGATCGTCGAACGAGAAACCGACAGCAACCACACGATCTACGTGACCGGTCCGCCGGTGCTCTACGCGTATTTCATGTCGATGGTCCAACCGATGATGTGGGTGCTGATCGCGAGCATCACCACCATGATCGTCATCTTGTGGTTTGAGTTCCGGAGTTGGCAGGGGGTCGTGATCCCGCTCCTCTCCGGTGGTCTGAGCGCGATTTGGGGATTGGGGTTCGGTGGATTGTTCGGCCTATCCCTCGACCCGCTGGTCCTGGTGATCCCACTGTTGATCTCTGCGCGGGCCCACTCGCATTCCGTCCAGTCGATGGAGCGTTATCACGAGGAGTACGAGAAGTTGCAGGACAAAGACGCGGCGATCGTCAAGTCTTACACCGAGATCTACGCGCCTGCGATGGTCTCGATCGTCGCCGATGGCATCGCGATCCTCACGCTGATCGTCGCGCGGATTCCGATCATCCAGAAGCTCGCTGTCCTGTGTAGTTTCTGGATCATCAGCATCTTCGTGAGCGTCGTCACGCTCCACCCGATCATTCTGTCGTACGTCAAACCGCCCAAGCATCTGGCCACGCATCACGGTCAGAAGGGCATCTTCGCGCGTGGATACGACAAGTTCGAGGCCTTCCTGATCTACTGCTCGACAGGCCCGCGGCGCGGGTGGATGGCGGTGTTCCTGGTCTTTCTCCTCGCCTTCGGCTTCTTCTTCGCGCAGAAGGTGCGGCCCGGCGATACTTCGCCTGGGAAGGCCCTGCTGTACGACGATCACCCGTACAACGTGGCGTTCGACGTCGTGAACGACCGGTTCGTCGGTGCGAGTCAGTTGATCGTCATCGCGGAGGGGAAGAAGTCGGGGGCGTTGAAAGACCCGGCCACGCTCAACTCGCTCGATCTCTTCGCGCGCTACATGAAGCAGACCGACGAAACCGGAGCGGTCGGGGGCACGATCTCGGCGACGACGATGCTGAAACGCATCTTCCGGACCTTCCATGAAGGCGATCCCAAATGGGAAACCTTGCCGGTCTCGCAGGATCACGTGGGGCAGCTTTTTTTCTTGCTGACGTCGAACACGTCGAGGGGGGAGATGGATCGCTTTTTCGACATGTCGATGACGAACGCGACGCTCACGATCTTCTACAAGGACTACAACCACGAGATCATCAAGAACTCGATCGCAAAGGCGAAGGAGTTCATCGAGGGGCAGGCATCCGAGGAGGGCTCGGTCCGCTACCTGCTGGCCGGCGGCCTGCTCGGCATCCTGGCGGCTACGAACGAAGAGGTCGAGTGGTCCTACCGGGTGAACCTGGCGTTGATCCTGATCGTCGTCTTCATCCTGAGCTACCTCACGTACGTCTCGGTGATCGGTGCCTTCATCGTGATGCTGCCGTCGTTGATTTCACAGCCGCTCTCCGAGGCGTGCATGTACTTCCTCGGGATCGACTTCAACATCAATTCGCTCCCGGTCGCCGCGGTCGGGATCGGGATCGGGATCGACTACGGCTACTACGTGCTCTCGCGAATCGTCGAGGAGTATCCGAAGGACCGGAGCTTCGACAACGCGATCGTGCGGGCCTACAACACGACCGGGAAGACCGTGCTGTTTACCGGCCTCTCGCTCACGGCGAGCATCGTCTACTGGTGCTTCTTCCCGATGAAGTTCCAGGCGCAGATGGCGATCCTTCTGGTCATCCTTCTCGCTTTCCACCTGATCGGCGCTTTGCTGTTCATTCCGCCGATGGTGTCGCTTCTGCGGCCGAAATTCGCGATCAAATACGCCGACGATCACGATCGGCGGATCCTGGAAGAGGGCATCGAGGGCGACGAGACACCGGCCGACGCCTGATCGCCGGGTCGGAGCCGGTTGAGGAAATCCGGCTCAGGGATGCTACGAAACGCGGCGATGGACTTCGCTGCGTCAACGGACGAGCAGGCCTTTCGCGCGTCGGTGCGTACCTGGCTCGAGGGGAACCTGCCCTCGGAGCGGTATCCGGCGGAACCCGCCGACCGTGTGGCCTATGCGCGTCGCTGGGCGCGGACCCTGCACGAAGGCGGCTGGGCGGGGCTCGCCTGGCCGGTCGAGTACGGCGGGCGCGATCTTTCGCCGCTCGAGCATCTCTTGTTCGCCGAGGAGTATGCGGCCGCCGGCGCGCCCCCGCTGATCGACATCGGGGTGGGCCCCGCGCTGACCGGGCCGACGCTGATCCATCACGGCACCGAGGAACAGAAGGCGCGGTTCCTCACGCCGATCCTCAACGGCGAAGAGATCTGGTGCCAGGGATTCTCGGAGCCAGGCGCCGGCTCGGATCTCGCGAGTCTTCAGACGCGCGGCGTCGTCGACGGCGATGATCTCGTCATCAACGGTCAGAAGGTCTGGACGAGCTACGCGCGCTTCGCCGACT
The DNA here is from genome assembly GCA_029243485.1 of Candidatus Binatia bacterium. Taxonomy (NCBI): domain Bacteria; phylum Candidatus Binatota; class Binatia (SeqCode); species Binatia bacterium. Next base: position 440,450 of record JAQWRY010000088.1, read on the forward strand.
GGTGCATCCTCATCGTGCGCACGAACCCGCACGTGAAGAAGCACCGCGGGCTGACCTTCGTTCTCCTGGACATGAAGACCCCGGGGATCACGATTCGTCCTCTCGTCGAGATGACCGGGGTCGCGTGGTTCAACGAGGTCTTCTTCGAAGACGTTCGGGTGCCCAAGAAGTACATCGTGGGCGAGATCGACAAGGGCTGGGACATCACGATCACCACGCTCAGTGTCGAGCGGGGCGCCTCGACTCCATACCCCCGGCTCGCGAAGGAACTCGACGACATCGTCGCCCTCGGTCGGCGGATCGCCCACGACACCCCGAAGGTCGCGGACCCCCGGGTGCGTCAGCGGCTCGCCCAGCTCTCCATCGAGATCCACACCCTCAAGCTCACGGTGCAGCGCAGCGTCAGCGAACAGATGCGGACCGGTCGCCCCGGGCCGGAGGGGTCCATCCTGAAGTTGCTCTGGAGCGAGCTCGAGCAACGTCTCATGGAAGCCGCCTCGGAGATCTCGGGGGCCTACGCGCTCCTCGACGAACATGCACCACAGGCGATCGACGCCGGGCGCTGGCAGTACGGTCTGCTGTGGTCGCGTGCCGCCTCGATCTACGCCGGCACCTCGGAGGTGCAAAGGAACATCCTCTCTCAGCGCGTGCTGGGATTGCCGCGCGGCTGAACGCCGCTCTCACCAAGCTCGACAAGGAGTCTCACCCGATGGCCGACCTCGAAGTCAAACGCGAAAACGGAATTCTCTGGCTCACGCTGAACCGTCCGGAGCAGATGGGTGCGCTGACCCCCGACATGCGCAACCAGATCCTCGAAGAACTCGCGGTCGCTCGGGGCGACGTCGAAGTGAGAGGCATCGTCATCTCGGGGAAGGGGAAGGGCTTCTGCACCGGAGCGGACCTCTCGGCGTCGCAAGGCGCGAAACCACCGACGCCGTGGGCCGGCCAGATCCGCGAGGTCATGCGCACGGGCGGGGCGCGCATGCTGCGGGCTTTGTGGGAGATCGAGAAGCCCGTGATCGCCTCCGTGAACGGAACGGCGGCAGGCCTTGGGGCGCACCTCGCTCTCGTCTGCGATCTCGTGATCGCCGCAGAGGGCGTGCGGTTCATCGAGGTGTTCGTCCGAAGAGGGATCGCACTCGATGCGATCGGGGGCTTCCTCCTGCCGCGGATCATGCCGCTGCACAAAGCGAAGGAACTCGCGTTCTTCGGGGATAGCTTCACGGCTGAAGAGGCCGTCACCCTCGGCGTGATCAACAAGGTGGTACCGGCCGAAGAGCTTCAGGCGGCGACACAGGAGTGGGCAGACCGCCTCGCCAAAGCGCCGACCTTTGCGCTGGGATGTTCGAAGCGGTTGCTCAACCGCGGGACCGAAGTTGATATGGAGACCAGCCTGGATGATGAAGCGTTGATCCAGTCGATGGTGATGGGCTCCGACGACGCGCAGGAAGGCATCGCCTCGTTCCGCGAGCGTCGCAAGCCCGAGTTCAAGGGGCGGTAGAGCGCGGACTCGGGGAAACATCTGGAGGACTCGTTGAGCGTTCCGCCTGCCTCGGAGGATCGACCCGAGGCGCGGTCTTCCACGATGACTGGTCCCTCGCACTCATTCAGCCGCATCCGCGCACCGACTGGGCGTACGACGCGCTCGCGCAGACCTACTACTGGCGCGACGGTTCTCTGTTCACGAGCTACCCGCCCGGCTTTCCGGCGCTGTTGGCCGTTGCAGGTGTGCTCGGAGGGGAGACCGCGCAGACCGCGCTGAATCCGGCGCTCTACCTCGTCACGCTGCTGGTGCTCGCCGGGCTCACGTGGACGCTCGTGCGAGAGAAGTCACCGCCGGTCGCTCTCGGCGCCGTCGCACGGCGGGCGCCGATCTGGGGGGCGCTCGCGCTCGGCGTGGCGTGCACGATCTGACCGGACGCCGGTCGTGTTGTGTGACGCTGTGGCCCGGTCGGGTGCTCGCGCTTCTCGCAGCTGCGATTCCGCTCGCACGCGGCTTTGGGATCGCGCCGGCGTGGGTGCCGGCACCGGTCCGCGCCGGGTTGGCCCTCGCGATGGCGCTGGTGATCGTCGCGTTGCGCGGGTGGACGCCGGGACTCGTGAGTCGGCGGATCCGGTACGTGGCTCTGGCTCCGGTGGTCGCGTTTGCACTGCTCGGGGTGGTTCTCGTCAGCCGCAGCAAGGGCGCACGGGATCAGTTCCAGTATGCGCAGGTCGGCCGCGCGCGCACGGCCGTAGCGAAGACCATGCCCGCCGATTCGCTGGTCGTCACGTCGACGAGTCTGGGTCGACCGGCGGCGCAGCTTCTACCTCCTCGACGCGCGAGACCGGGAGAGTCTACGGCGAATCGCGGGGAAGGCCGAAGTGCGGGTGGTCGAGAAGCGGCAGGGACCGGACCTTCTCGAGTGGTACGTCGATCCCCGGCGCGCCCCGGCCGGCGCGGTGTTGTACGAGGTCTCGCTGTCGGAGGCCGTGGATCGACAGATCCGGCAGTTCCTCGAAGCCGGCGAGCGTTCCCGCCGTGAGCGGGAGCGGCAGAAGGCCGCCGAACGGTTGCCCGAGTTCTGAGCCTAGCTTTGCTCGGCCCGTCCGGAGTATGAGGCGAAAATGGACTTCGACGACACGAGCGAGGAGGCCGCCTTCCGTTCCGAGGCGCGTGCCTGGCTCGAGAAGAACGCGACCCGCCTCGGGCCGCAACAGCGTCCGGCCACGATCCCGGAGTTCCGCAAGCGATCCGACGCCATCCTGCGGGCCAAAGAGTGGATGGCGTGCAAAGCCGATGGCCGGTGGGCCTGTCTCACTTGGCCCGAGGAGTTCGGGGGACGCGCGGCGAGCCGCATCCAGAACGTCATCTGGGAGCAGGAGGAGCTTCGGTTCCGCACGGCGCCGAATATGTTCACGATCGGGCAGGGGATGCTCGGTCCGACAATCATGGCGCACGGTACCGAGGAACAGAAGGCGCGCTACCTTGGCCCGATGCTTCGCGCAGACGAAGTGTGGTGTCAGCTCTTCAGTGAGCCGGCGGCCGGGTCGGATCTCGCCGGGCTCGCCACGCGCGCCGTTCGTTCGGGCGATGACTGGATCGTCAACGGGCAGAAGATCTGGACGAGCGGCGCGCAGTATTGCGACTTTGGGATGCTTCTCACGCGGACCAACCCGGACCACCCGAAGCACAAGGGCATCACCTACCTCATCGTGGACATGCGTTCGCCCGGAATCGAGGTCCGTCCGATCCGGCAGATGAGCGGTGCGAGCACGTTCAACGAGGTGTTCTTCACCGACTTGCGCGTGCCGGACGGGAACCGGATCGGCGAGGTGAACGAGGGATGGCGGGGAGCGCTGACCACGCTCATGAACGAACGCCAGACCCTCTCCGGCGGCGGCGTTGGGCCCGGATTTGCGGAGCTGCTGGAGCTGGCGCGCACGGTGCGGCGGGGCGGTCGGCCCGCCGTCGAGGACGCCGCCGTTCGCGCTCGACTTGCAGACATCTACGTTCGGCAGAAGGGGGTCCAGTACGCGCGCTACCGAAGCCTGTCCGCGCTGTCGCGTGGCGCGACGCCGGGCCCCGAGAGCTCGATCGGCAAGATCGTGAGTGCGCCGCTTCGCCAGGAGATGTCCGGGTTCGCACTCGAGCTCCTCGGCCCCGCCGGCGCCACCGTCAATGCACGGGAGGTGCCGCTCGGTGCGAGCTTCGCCGAGAGCTACCTGGCTTCCCCGGGCGGCCGCATCGCGGGCGGAACGGACGAGGTGCTGCGCAACATCGTGGCCGAGCGGGTCCTCGGGCTTCCCCCGGAGCCCCGCGTGGACAAGGGCGTACCGTTTTCGAAGATTCCGACCGGCTCCGACAGCTGAGGTTGCGCCGGGGCTACCGGCCGCGCCGCGCGCGTTGATCTTCGGCCATCGCCTGCTGCGGCGTCACGACCAGCGAGCTCTTCTCTTCTTCGACCTTCTTCGTCTCGCGGGCCCGGAGACCCAGCGCCAGGCTGCGGCGTGTGATCTCGGCGAGTACGGGTATCTCGAGGATCGGTTTGCCTTCGCGCGCGGCGATTCCCGCGGCGAGGGCGCTTCGGGCGTGTGCGTTTGCGCCGCGCTTCGCGAGGAGAAAGGCGCTCTCCTCGAGGCGGTCGGCGAAGCGGTTGCGGCGCGCCTCGTCGTCGAGCAGTTGGGAGATCGCGTCGTCGAACGCTTCGGCGACTCGCTCTTCTTGAGCGCTCGGGCTGACCACCAGCACGGAACTGCCCGTGTCGGAGAGCTTGCCGAGCGTGTCTTCCATCCATGGGAGCGGCAAGAGCCACGCACCGACTTCGGGCTCGGAAAGCAGCTCGGCCGAGGCTGTGAGGGCCGCCTCGTCGGCGGCGACGGTTGCCCGGTCGAGCAGGCTGTCGACGGCAGGCGGTGGTGCTGCGGTGGCCGCGTCGGGTGCGATGGTCTTGAGCACGCTCGGGACGTCGGGGTGACGGCCTCGTTCGGTCTTTTCGTGGGCGCGACGCAGAAGGTCGTGAACCCATTCCCACGGAGCGTCAGTGAGGCCGATGCCGCTGCGCTGCGCGATCTCCCGGTGGGCCTCGCGCAGGGCCTTTCGAGTCGTCTTCCCCGAGTGGAACTCGCGGATGCCGTGATCCTCGTCGATGACGGCCGAGAGCGAAGCCATCCCTCCACCGGTCCGACGTGCCATCCACACGAGCCGGGTGCCGGTGGGATCGATCGGGCTCAGCCAACCGAGTGGGGCATCTTCTTCGGGGCCGAGCAGGTCGCGCGCGCTGGGCGGGGCCTCGGTCGGTGTCTTCCAGTGGCCGCGCTGCTCGAGCTTGTAGAGAGCACGTTTGATCTCGCGACGGACGTCCTTGCTCGGCGTGGCGTCTTGGAGCTGATGGAGGATTCCACCGACTTCGTGGTCGTCGAGGCCGCCGACCTTTCCGACTACCCAGGCCTCGAACTCGGGCTCGGCGCCCCAGTTCTTCGCGAGCGTAGCGAGAACGGCTTTGGGCTCGGCGGGGTCGAGTCCCTTGGCGGCGAATTGTGCGGCGTCGGGAGCCGATGGCTCGCGGGTCTTCTTCTTGCGGCTCATGGCCGGAGGCTACCGACTCGAGGCGTCCTGCGGAAGCGCGTCGCCGCTGCCCGCTTCGGCGAGGGGCTCGAGAATCCGGAGGCGCACCCACCGCGGGTCCCACCATTCGATCGGGTCCACGTGCTGGCCGCGCACGAGGACGCTGAAGTGAAGATGGTCACCCGAGGCTAGCCCGGTCTGCCCACTGCGTCCCACGGGCTGTCCGGCGACGACGGAATCGCCGGGCTCGACGTTGGAGCTGCTCAGGTGGGCATACAGAGAGGAGAGGCCCAGGCCGTGGTCGATGAGAACCACGTTGCCGTAGATCCCGAGATCGATGGAGGCCGAGATGGTGCCGTCCTGCGCTGCGAGAATCGGGGTTTGCTTGACCGAAGCCAGGTCGTACCCGAGGTGATATTGGTGGTCGACGATGCGGTCGCCGTACAGATAACTCCGCCGCTCGGCGAAGCGTGAGCCGACTTTCGTACCGGGCTGCTGGCGGAAGGCGCCGCTCAGCGCGAACGCGGGGTTCGATTCTTTCGTGAGCTTTTTGAGTTCCTTCTCGCTCGCGCGTCGCATCACGCGGTTCACCGCGAGGAAGGCCTCGACCGGATCGTCAGGGATCGGCTTGTCGGACTCCTCCAGGAGGGGGCGCACGGTCGCGTCGATGAAGCCGTCGCTGACTCGGATTTCCTCCGAGGGAAAGGTCTTTGGGCGGACTTGAACAGGAAAAGAGACGACCCGTCCGTTGCCGGCGGCATCGGCCGCGATCACTTTGGGGACGACGCTCGCTTCCGCGTCGTGGGGCACGGCGTACAGCGCCACCCGGATGTTCTGGGGCAGCGACGGTGGGTGCTGGCCTTCGAACGTGAAGTCGCCGACTAGCACGCCCGACGTGACGGCGTCGTCCCCGACCTCGTAGACGACGAGATCACTGCCGCCGCGAGCCACATAGTGCTGGCCGCCGAGGACGCGAATCCGGGGTGGGCTCAGGTCGACGATAATCGGGACCTGAAGAAGGGGCTCTCGGGGATTCAGGAATCCCGTGGGGGCGTAGTCGGTCGCGTAGACCTCGATCTGGCCGGAGCCTTCGGGGAGACCGAGCGCCTTGGCGTTCAGGTCGAGTCGCACCGTCCGATCCGTCACGCCGCTGCCCAGGAAGCCGGCGTCTGGGATCTGCTCTTCGGCGAGCAGGACCAGTGTACCGTCGGGCCGCCGGGCCATGATCTCGTAGCTCGCGAGGCCGGCCCGGCCGGTGGTGAGGGCGACCTCGAGCGGGGTGGCGGTGCCGACCAGGTCGATCGGGCGCGCGAGTCTCGCACTTGGCCCGCCCGTCCCGGACCACAACACCCACCCGCCTCCGGTCACCACGATGATGAGGGTGGTCCAAAGGAGAAGGCGCCGCCCGAGACGACGGGGGCGTTCGCGTCGACCGAAGGTATCGCGCATGGCGCCGACCTATAGGTGACCGCCCGCCGCCCGTCGACCCGGGTCGCCCGACTTTTCCTGACAAGCGTTTCAGCGCCGCGGGCGTCGCCGTCCGCGCTCCAGGGCCCTTGCGGCCCGGTCGTCGGCTAGGCGCGTCGATCGGGTGGCGGCCAGTGCTTCCAGGGCGGCGGCGATTCCTTCGGGGCCCTCGGCCGTGGGGCTTCCGCTCGGGCGGGGCGGGGCGGGTAGGGCCTCCGTGGGGGGCGTGCCCGAGCCGCGGGAGCGCAGCCTGCGGCGGCGCCCGGTGGTGTCGGGGCTCGCCATCGGGCCCGACACCAGCCGAATTCGCCGAACGACGTTTTTTCCTATATTTTGATTGATCTTAGCTGCAATCTCGGGGCCGAGCAGAGTTAGTTCTTGACGCCAGACAGCGTCTGGGGCGGATAGCGTCAGTTCGTCGCGGCGGAGTCGGATGGGCGCGGCGCGTGCGGCGACACGTGGTCCGACGATATCGGCCCAGTTTTCCGCGATTCGCCAAATGATCGAGGTGGCCTCGAGCCCAGCCCCCCGAAGGGCGCCGTCGAGTAGATCGGAAAGCTTGAGAATCATAGCTTGACAGGCACCCTTCCGGAGTCAAGAGGCCGGGGGAGGCAATCTCGTTTGACAGCACTACATCTTGTGTGGCTTATGCACGCTGCACACAAGATCGGGTGACCGCTCGGGGGGGCGGCATCAGATAGGCGGCCCTCGAAACGACGTTTTCTGGTACCCTGGAGACAGGGGCCGGAGGGCCGGACCCGGTGGCGGCCAGGACGAAGGACGACAGGGAAACAGGCGAAGGAAACGGCGCGGGATTCGGTAGGGCGCGGGTGGGCGATGCCCCGGCCGCCGTCGGACCCGGGCCGAACACCGGGCTCACGAGGAGGGGGACAGTACGTGGAGACTTCGACGCAGAAAGATCGACGAGGGGCTTCGGCAGGCGAGGCATCGGTGGGAACCCCTTCGGGGGCGACTGGTGCGGCTGTAGCGCCGAACCGGGCGGCTCGGCCCGCCGGCGGGAAGGGCATTGAGTTCGAGCGCCGGTTTACCCTGGCCGATGACGGGTCGCGGATCGACCCGATGGGCAGCGAGGACTGGGAGCGTCGAACCGCGATGATTTCCGGCGAGGGCGGCGACGTCGTCTTCGAGCAGAAGGATGTCGAGGTTCCTGTGAAGTGGTCCCAGTTGGCCACCAATGTCGTCGCGTCGAAGTACTTTCGGGGCCAGCTCGGCACTGACCAGCGAGAGACCAGCGTAAAGCAGCTCATCGGCCGAGTGGTCGGGTCCGTCCGGACCTGGGGCCTCGACCAGGGATACTTCAAGACGCCGGCCCAGGCCGACATCTTCTCTGACGAGCTGTCCCACCTGCTGCTGAAGCAGAAGGCCTCCTTCAATTCCCCGGTCTGGTTCAACGTCGGGGTCGAGAAGAACCCCCAGTGTTCGGCCTGCTTCATCCTGTCGGTCGACGATACCATGGACTCGATCCTCGACTGGTATCGCCGCGAGGGTGTGATCTTCAAGGGCGGTTCGGGCTCCGGCGTGAACCTCTCCAAGATCCGCTCCTCTCGCGAGGCGCTCGCCGGTGGCGGGACCGCGTCCGGGCCCGTTTCGTTCATGCGGGCGGCCGACGCTTCGGCCGGAGTCATCAAGTCGGGCGGCAAGACGCGCCGTGCGGCCAAGATGGTGGTCCTCGACGTCGACCACCCGGATATCTTCGACTTCGTGTCGTGCAAAGCCGACGAGGAGCGCAAGGCCTGGGCCCTGATTGATGCCGGCTATGACGGCTCGCTCGACGGCCCCGCCTACAGCTCGATCTTCTTCCAGAACGCGAACAACTCGGTGCGCGTCACCGAGGACTTCATGCAGGCCGTCGAGGCCGACCGGGAGTGGACGACCAAGGCCGTGACCAACGGTGCCAAGATCGACAGCTACCGCGCCCGGGACCTCATGACGAAGATCTCCGAAGCCGCGCACTTCTGCGGCGATCCGGGCATGCAGTTCGATACGACGATCAACGAATGGCACACCTGCCCGAACTCCGGTCGGATCAACGCCTCGAACCCCTGCAGCGAGTACATGCACCTGGATGACTCGGCCTGCAATCTGGCGTCGATCAACCTGATGGAATTCCTGAACGAGTCAGGCGACCTGGACACCACCGCACTCAAGCACGCGGTCGATATCCTGATCACGGCCATGGACATTCTAGTAGACGCGTCGAGCTACCCGACCGAGCAGATCGGCAAGAACGCTCACGCGTTCCGCGAGCTCGGCCTGGGCTACGCGAACCTCGGTGCCCTGCTGATGGAGCTGGGTCTGCCTTACGACTCGGAGGCGGGACGCCAGTACGCGGCGGCCATCACTGCCCTCGTTTGCGGCCAGGCGTATCTGCAGTCGGCGCACGTCGCCGGCGAGATGGGGCCCTTCGAGGGCTACGAGGTGAACCGTGAGCCGATGGACGGTGTGATCGAGAAGCATCGCGCGCATGCGATGAAGCTCTCGACCACGCACGTACCTCTCGAGTTGCTGCACGCCGCCCGGACCTCTTGGGACCAGGCGCTGGCTGCGGGCCGTCAGCACGGCTTCCGGAACTCTCAGGCTACGGTTTTGGCGCCCACGGGAACCATCGCATTCATGATGGATTGTGACACGACGGGCATCGAGCCGGACATCGCGCTGGTGAAGTACAAGAAACTCGTCGGTGGGGGCATGCTCAAGATGGTGAACAACACCGTCCCGGGCGCGCTGAAGCGACTAGGCTACGATTCGAAGGACGTCCAGGCGATCGTGGAGTATCTCGAGAGCGAGGACACGATCGAAGGGGCGCCGGGCCTGCTCGACGAGCACCAGCCGATCTTCGACTGCGCGTTCAAGGCGGCACGGGGAACTCGGACCATCGCCCCCGACGGGCACCTGCGGATGATGGGTGCGGTCCAGCCGTTCCTCTCGGGTGCCATCTCCAAGACGATCAACATGCCGACCGACACCACGACGCAGGACGTGCAGGACGCGTTCATGCTGGCCTGGAAGCTCGGTCTGAAGGCCGTCGCGATCTATCGCGACGGCTGCAAGCGCACGCAGCCGCTCAATACGTCGCGTAGCGCGGATTCGACGAAGGAAGCGGCCCCGGAGGCCGCGGCGTCGGCCGTGCCGGCGGAGGCCGTGACCGCGGAGGCGCAGGCGGTTCGTCGCCGGCTGCCGTCCGATTGTCGGTCGGTCCGGCACAAGTTCGATGTTGCCGGGCACGAGGGGTACATCCACGTCGGTTTCTACGACGACGGGACCCCCGGTGAGATCTTCATCAAGATGGCCAAGGAGGGCAGCACGATCTCCGGTCTGATGGACACGATCGCCACGCTGACGTCGATGTCCCTTCAGTACGGCGTGCCTCTAGACGCTCTGGTGAGCAAGTTCGGCCATGTGCGGTTCGAGCCGTCCGGCTTCACGAAAAACCCGGAGATCCCATACGCGAAGTCCATCACCGACTACATCTTCCGATTTCTGGGGGTGCGCTTCCTGGCCGCCGAGAAGCGGAGCCTGGCGGGGCTCGCTACAGAAGGCGAGTCGGCTGACGCGACCGATGCAGGCACGGCGGAGACGGTCGTCGGCACGACGGTCACCGGCGTGGCCGATCAGGGCGCGGTGGCCTTCCAGCCTCAGTCAGATGCGCCGAGCTGCTCGGACTGCGGATCGATCATGATCCGAAACGGCTCCTGCTACCGGTGCTCCAACTGCGGGGCGACGAGCGGCTGCTCGTAGAATCGAGAACGTAAAGCGTTGCGGCTGCGGAATACCCGGCGCAGCTGCGATTGAGGAGGACACGGTGGTGAGTGGGGTCGTGTGGGTCTTCCTCAGGGGTGGTGTGGTTGAGGTGACTGGGTAGCTAGGCGGGGCGGGGCGCCCGAGAGGACGCCCCGCCACCGTTGCGGCAGTGAGCACGAGCTGCCGAACTCTGTGCCGGACTCCGCAGCTTCTCAGGGTCTGGCGGTCTAGATCAACCCCCGCGGAAAGTTGCGTCGCTCAGGAATCGTGATCGGAGCTGCCGCCTGGGCGGGCCCTGTGACCATCTCCCCGGAGCACCGCAGCCGGCGAGCTTTTGGGCGTCGCCCTAAGGATTCGTTGGGGGCAGCCGGTACAGGATTTCGCCGGGTCGAACGAGATGGGCCTGGCGGCGCGCCGCGCGCTCGAGGGTCGCATCGTCATTTTGAATGGCGCGGCTCTCTTCGCGCACCCTGGAGATCTTCTGGACAAGCTCAAAATTCTTTCGCTCGGCCTCGGCGACTTCGCGGTCGAGCTCCCAGAGGCCCAGCAGTCCGCGGTCCCCCGTGAGGGCCGACAGAAGCAGGGCCAGGGCGACCGCGCCGAGCAGCAGTCCGGGGCCGCGGTCGCGCGCCTTCGTGAGTAGGTTGCCGATGGGCTGATCTAATCGGGAAGCAGGGGATGTGGCAAGTATAGGTCCGGAGCAGAACGCCATTCTTCAATTCCGTTTTGGAATTGTGAACGGCATTTTGAATCGGGCGTCCCGGAAGGCCCTTAGGTACCCACTTTAAAATGTCATCCTCCTGTTGACAGACCAAAACGGGTTAGAGTAAAATGCTGTTTATCAATTGTGGTGGTGGATGTGGGGTGGTGTTCTCGCCTGAGAGGGGAACGAGGTTCCTTGTGAACCAAAGGAGGGTTTCATGGCGGTAAAGAGGAAGGCGGCCAAAAAGAAGGCCGCAAAGAAGAAGACCGCGAAAAAGCGGACTGCGAAGAAGAAGACCGGAGCTCGTAAGAAGAAGAAGGCTCCGGCTCGCAAGAAGAAGAAGGCGGCCAAGAAAAAGACCGCTAAAAAGCGTGCCAAGAAGAAAACGGCCGCTCGCAAGAAGAAGAAGACAGGCGCCCGTAAGAAGAAGAAGGCCCCTGCTCGCAAGAAGAAGAAGGCGGCTAAGAAGAAGACCGCTAAAAAGCGTGCCAAGAAGAAGACTGGCGCACGCAAGAAGAAGAAGGCTGGCGGCCGAAAGAAGAAGCGCTAGAACGCGCTTGATCCGGCCCCTGGTCGGGTTTTGCGAGGGGCCTCGGGTCTCTCGACTTCTACAAGAGGTTAATTACCAGAACTAATTGATTCTGGTCTCAGGCAGAGAATGGGGAAGCCCCCGTGTCATACCGGCACGGGGGCTTCTTTCGTTTTGGAGAACGGGACCATGACGACGTGACCCTCAACCGAGCCACTGTCCGGACGGGGAGAGGCGATCCAGAGCTACAAGGCCCGGGCGAATGACGAAGGCGCCGCAGCATGGGCGGACGTTCCCTGCGCCGACGGCATCCAGATGCACGTGCCGAGGTTCGGCGTGGGGGCCGTCGGTCCATCCGAGATAGCCTCGAAGGCCTTCGGGCTGCTCGCCCCCTCCGGGATCCGCCACAGACTGGTGGAGATCCGGGAGTTCGGCACCTACGTTTCATGCTTCCGGCGCGTGAGTGACGGGGGCAAGGAGTGGGACGCGGTGGGGGTCTTCCGCTTCGACGAGCAGGGCCGGGTGGCAGATATCTGGGCATGGTAGATGACAGCCACGTCTCGAAACTAGGTAGAGCTACTTTTTACGAACACCTCGATCGGGACAGCACCGACCAATCGCCGATCGACGACATGCCGGCCGATACCGGCTACAGGGTGGTCCTCATGCATCCCTCTTTTTCGGCGATGGTCTTGGCCAGTGCTCTGCTCGCCTCCAACCTGATCGGCTGCGGCGACGGCTCGACGTCGGGATCCCCCGGTGGCCTCGAGGCCTGGCCCACGCCGGGATGGCGCGTCGAAGCTCCCGACAATCACCACATGGACGCGGCGACTCTCGACGGGGCTCGCGCCTATGCCTTTGGGGAAGGGAAGAACACCCAGGGTGTCGTGGTCGTGCGGGGCGGTGTGATCGTCGGGGAGTGGTACGAGGAGGGGCGCGACGAGACGTGGTTCGGCACGAGTTGGTCGGTTGCGAAGAGCTTCACGAGCGCTCTGATCGGAATTGCCATCGGCGAGGGCCTGATCGAAGGCGTCGACGTGAGTATGGCGGACTTCATCCCGCAGTGGCGCGGGACCGAGAAGGAGGCGATCACGCTCTACGACGTGCTCTCCATGGCGTCGGGTCTGCAGTGGAACGAGAACTATGATCCGGGGAACCTGACGGACTCCGACGTCATCCAGATGATCCTGCTGTCGGAGGATCAGCTCGACTACGCAGCGTCGCGCCCGCTGGAGGTCCCGCCCGGTACTCGTTGGAGCTACTCGAGCGGCGACACGATGCTGCTCTCCGCAGTGCTGGAGGTCGTCACCGGCGGACATGCCGCTGCCTACGCGCGCGAAAAGCTGTTCGGTCCGATCGGAATGGACCCGGTCGATTGGTGGCTCGACACGGTCGGTCGGACCGCGACCTACTGCTGCATCGACACGCCGACGCGCCAGTTTGCGAAGTTCGGTCTCCTCTATCTGCGGGGCGGGACCTGGGACGGCACCCGGGTAGTGTCGGCAGATTGGGTCGCGGCGTCGACGTCGCCCAGCGTGGTCGGCCACTACGGATACCAGTGGTGGCTCGGCTCCACGCCGGGCGGACGCGACATGTTCAGCGCCATCGGTGTCGACGGCCAATACATCTACGTGATCCCGGGTCTCGACCTCGTCGTGGTGCGCAATGCGCACTACGACAAGTACGACGGCGAGCCGCAGGCGGATCCGTCTCTGTGGAGTCTGCTTCCTAGCGGCGGCCTCGTGCCGGGGCTCGGCAGCATCCCGCCCGACAGTTGGAGCGACGATGAGTTCCTGGAGCACATCGAGGGGGCCGTTCTGCGCTGAAGGCCAGGAGGTGATCGAAACCCCGTTCGACCCCGTCTATCAGTATGCCGGCGCGTTCGGCTACTGGCGCAACTCCCTCGTTCGGGTGACCGAAACCTGAACGTGACGGGGTAGAGGATCCGCCCCGGCTCGCGAGATCGCGCGGCGCCGAGGTCCAAAAGGGGCTACGTCGCCGGTCCGCCTGTCGCGGCCGTTCGTGTTAGGAAGCCGACTGATGGCGTCGCTGAGTTTCATCGAGGCAGAGAACGAACGGTACGCGGCCACTCTCGTGTTCCTCCACGGCCTGTGGGCCGGACCCGAGATCTGGCGAGCTCTGGCCCTCGGCTTTGCCCACCGTGGCTGGCGGTGTGCGGTGGTGGATGCGCGCGAGACCGCCCCGCAGCGGCCGTCGTTCGGCGAGTGGTGCGACGACGTTGCGGAGCAGATCTCCGGGCTTGAGCTGCCCGCCATCACCATCGGGCACGACGCCGGCGGGCTCGTCGGGTTGAACCTCGCGACGCGCGGGGCTGTGATGGCATCGGTCGCCGTCGCACCTCTCCTCGCTGGCCCGAAGGCGCTCCTCGATCCGGTGACGCGCGTGCGCGCTCGGTTGGGATTGGGCGCGGTCGAGCCGCCCGCAGTGCAGCATGCCTACCGCAACGCTGGCACTCCCGAGGTGCGTGAGATTCTCACGAGGGCCCTGACCCTGGAGCCTGCCGCGCGAATCGGTTCGCTGCGCGGTGCTGCGATTCAGCCCGGTGCGGCTGCAGTTCCGTCGCTCCTCGTGGCGCAGGCCCAGGACGCAATCGTCCCGTCGGCATTGGTCGAAATCACCGCTGCGGGAATCGAGGCCGATGCGCTGGCCTTGCCGGGAAGTCACTGGCCGATGTTGGAGCCGAACCCGGATGCGTGGATCTCGCCGATCCATAGGTGGCTCGTGCGGAAGATCGGCCCGTCGCTGCTGTTGCTACGGGGAGACGAAGATCTGGTCGACGAGTGAGTGCGGGCGGGGCCGCGCGTCAGGACGGTTCTTTGTCCGGCTGCGCGGACTCGCTCTCGCCGTCGGTGTCACTGTCTTCGACCGGCTCCAAGAACGTGTGCAGACCGCACTCGGTTTTGCCGCTTCCGGCCCAGCGACCGGCGCGCTCGTCCTCTCCAGCCAGGATGGGCCGGGTGCAGGGGAAGCAGCCGATGCTGGCGTATCCCTGCTCGAACAGCGGGTGGGTCGGGATGTCGTGCCGAGTCATGTACTCGTAGGTGTCTTTCGACGTCCAGTTGGCCAGCGGGTTCACCTTCAAAATGTCGCCCTGCAGGCGCTCGGCGATCTTCATGCCGGCGCGGGTTCCGGCCTGGTCACGGCGGCGTCCGTTGATCCAGGCGCGAACGCCGCGAAGCGCGAGTTGGAGCGGCTCGACCTTGTTGATCTTGCAGCATAGATCGGGATCGCGCTGATGGAGCTCGTCGCCGTACTTCGCGATGAACTCCGGACGTGGCATGGTCGACGACAGGTTCTGAATTGGCAGGCCGAAGCGGGAAACCAACTCGTCTCGGTACGCGAGGGTCTCGGGAAAGTGGTAGCCCGTATCGATGAAGAGGATCGGCGTTTCCGGGGCGATGTCGCGCAACATGTGCGCGATCGCGACGCCTTCGTGCTGGAATGACATCGTGAGGACGGCATCGGGCGCGAAGGTATCGGTGATCCAACGAAGGATCTCTGCGGGCGGCGAGGTCTCGAAGATCTCGTTCCGGCGGGCCAGATCCAGGCCCGCGGCGCCGCCGTTGCCGGATTCCGCCATATCGACGGGCTACCACAGCCCCGGAACTGCGGCAATTCTGGCGGTTCGCCGCCTGTAGGAAGGGAGATTTGGTGCGCGCAATCGGTTTGATGTCCGGAACGTCGCTCGACGGGATGGACGCTGCCCTGGTCCGGGTTCGGCGGCGCGTCGGTGCCGGCCCTGGGGGCTATCGGGCGAATCTCGAGGCCTTCCGGACGCTCCCGTATCCGGCGGCATTGCGCCGGATCGTTAGTGAAATCGCGCACGGCGCCGCCGTGGATGCCCGGACGCTCGCCGAGGCCGACCGGGGCGTCGCGGAACTGGGGGCGAGGGCCGCTGCCGCCGTCGCGCGAAAGGCAGATGTCCCCCTCGGCGGGGTCGGTGTGATCGGGAGTCACGGCCAGACAGTTTTCCACGGACCGGCAATCGACGCGGGGCCGACGACGATGCAGATCGGGTCGCCCGCACGGATCGCGAACCTCACCGGCGCGACGACCGTCGGCGACTTTCGCACCGCGGACCTGGCTGCCGGAGGATGTGGCGCGCCTCTGATGCCGATTGTGCATCGGATGCTCGCCGCCGACGCGAAGAAGCGGCGCGCCGTTCAGAACATTGGCGGCATCGGCAACGTGACCTGGCTCGGTCGCGGCGGTCGGAAGATGACGGCATTCGACACCGGCCCGGGCGTCATGCTGATCGATCGAATGACGGGCCGCGTGTCGCGCGGACAGCAGCGGTTCGATCGGGGGGGACGGTTTGCCCGCCGCGGGCGTATCGACCGGGAGCTCGTCGCGGAGCTCCTTCGCGAGCCGTATTTCCGGCGGCGTCCGCCGAAGGCGACCGGCCGTGAGGCATTCGGCGAGGGGTTCGCGCGAGAGTTCGAAGAACGCGCTCGCACCCGAGGAGCGCGAGGCGCAGACCTCGTCGCGACGGCGACGGCGTTCACGGCCGCCTCGATCGCCGATCAGTACCGGCGGTTCCTGTTGCCGCGTCTGGGGCTCGACGAAGTCCTGCTCGCGGGCGGCGGTGCGCGCAACCCCGCACTCGTCGCAATGCTCCAGGATGAGCTCGGCGAGATTCCGGTCCGCCCGATCGAGTCGATCGGCGTCGACGGCGACGCGCTCGAAGCGATCGGTTTCGCCATCCTGGCGGTGGCGGCGCTCGATGGCGCGAAGTTCGACCTCTCAGGGGTCACGGGATCGAGGCGGGCAGTGCGGCTCGGGGTGATCGCGCGACCGTGAATCCCCCCTGACCGAGGAGGGGAGACAGGCGGTCGTTCTCGTCGCGTAGACCCTTCACCTCGGGGGCGTGTCTTGCGCTGAATGTCACGCACGACCTTCTCTGCATTCTCGCCCTTACCCATTGGATTCTCCTTCCCTTTGGGCCGGGAGTGTCTCCTATTCCAAACCCCTAGCTGGTCTAACTTCTGCTGAACCCGAACAAATAATCGATTGGTCCGAAGAACTCGGGCAGGTCAGCAGCGACGCTCATTTTCCGAGCTTCATCGGGATCTGCGTCACGGAGTTCGAGGATGACGTCGCCGACAACGAATCCCTGGTCGTCGCGCTGAAGCGGGACGGCACACGGCCGTCGACTTCCGCCCGACCTCTGGCTGAGGGCGACCGTGCGCCGTTCGCTTCAAGCGCGATCGAGGAAGGTCGGATCGAGATCCGCGGGGGAGCCGCTCCTGCGGGCCGGACATCCCGACAGAACGAGGCTGCTGACCACCGTGATGGCAAGAACGAGAATCAGTGCTGTGCCCCTGCGACGCATGCGAGTTCACCCATACACGACGATTGTCCGAGTGCGAACCGGATCCCGACCCTGGGAGAGCCGATGACACAGGCCCGGCCGCATCGGCACCGCGAGCCGACCACGGGCGTTCGCGTCGATCTCGAACTCGGCGCTTTGAAGGCCGTGCTCGGACTGCTCCACACCCTGCCGCCCGAGGGAGGGAGACATCTCGTGGGTCCGATCGTGGCCGCCGGGGGCAAACGTGTCGGAAGTGCCTCTTATAAATCGACTCTATCTGTCCCGACGTCTTTGACGATGTACAGTCGCCGGCAGCCTGCTTTCGGCTCAGGCCGGGAAAAGGTACCGTCGCGCGCGATGCGTATCCGTGCGCTCTGCCTCGTCTCGTTCTTGGCCCTCACCTGCGGCAACGGTGCTCGAACCGGCTCGCTCTCTCCCGGGGACATCCTCGCGGCGCTCGGTGCGCGAGGCCGCGAGGGCCGCTCCGCCGAGCAACTCGATGCCTACCGGCAGACCTTCGGGTTCCTCGACGCCGACGGCAGCGGCGGAGTCACGGTACAGGAGTACGTCGCAAATTCCATCTTCCCCAACCCGACCTCGGCCCGCGGCGTCTTCGCAGCTACGGACCGCGACGGGAGCGGCACGGTCACCATCGACGAGTACGTCGAGAACCGCATTATCACCGACGAGGCGAACGAGATATTCTTCGCCCTCGACACCGACGACGACGGACGCGTCACTCCGGCCGAGCTCGGGGACGGCTCGCCGTTCGAGGGCGACCAGCTGTCCGACGTGTTCCGACGCTTCGACACCTCCATGGACGGCGCCATCGAGCAGGTGGAGCTGCTTCGCGTGTGGGGGGACTGGGCGCGCCTTCGAGGGGCGCGTGGTATGGGGGGCGTGGCGGGGCCTCGAAAGAAGCGGACGGGTTGACCCTCCCTCCGAAAACCGGTCCGGCCCGAATGATTAGAGAAGGCCGGTCGGAGAAGGAGGGATCGCGATGGCAAGCAAGCGACACGACGCGGCGCAGATCATCGCGAAGCTGCGCGAGGCCGAGGTTGAACTCGGACGTGGCAAGAAGACTGGCGAGGTGTGCCGGAAGCTCGGCGTCACCGATCAGACGTACTATCGATGGCGCAAGGAGTACGGCGGCCTTCGGACGGACCAGGCGCTGGACAACGCGATCCTGAAGGAAGCCGCGAAGGGAAACTTCTGAGCCCGCCGAGGAGACGCCAGGCCGTGGATCACGTGCGGAAGA